>NZ_LZGX01000024.1:0-62842 GCF_001690825.1 Gilliamella sp. Fer1-1 | reverse complement strand
AAAAACCCATAATGTATCTACAAATTTATTTTGATAAAAATAAATTGAAGTATCAAAATCTAGTGACCAAAATACGTCTAAAAAAGTTTGGTAATGGTATTGCAAAAATGCGAAATACATCGAAAAAAACAACTCAATAAAAATAAACTACACCATCAATAATGGGGAGAGTAAAAAAGACACTTTATTCATCTTATTTGCTTATTAATTTTTACTTAAACGTTCCTGTTACCTAAAATTTTTAACAAAATTTTAATTATTGATTGTTGTTAATCAATTCGTTTAATAAAGTGTTTAATCTTAAATCCCATAGCAATCAATGATGCAAAATAAACAACGATGCCAACAATTACCAATAAAAATAATCGCCCTATACGAACCCACATTGAACCCGTTGACCAATCAGGTAATAGCTGTGAGCCAGACCATAACACTGTGGACATTAATATTACGGCAATAATGACTTTAATTAAAAAGAGATACCAACCAGGTTGGGGTTGATAAAGTTGTTTTTTACGCAGTTGCCAATACAATAATCCAGCATTAAAGCAAGCGGCTAAACCAATGGATAGTGAAAGGCCTGCATGCTGTAATGGCCCAATAAAAACAAGATTCATTAGCTGTGTTAAAATTAACGTAACAATTGCAATTTTGACGGGAGTTTTAATATCCTGACGCGAATAAAATGCGGGTGCTAACACTTTAATTAAAATCAATCCAAGTAGACCGATAGAATAAGCCACTAAGGCTCGCTGTGTCATTAAGGTATCATTTAGGGTAAATTGCCCATACTCAAATAATGTTGATATAAGAGGACGAGAAATAACGCCTAATGCCACGGTACTTGGCAAAGCCAGTAAAAAACAAAGTCGCAATCCCCAATCTAATACCTCAGAATATTGCTTATGATCACCTTTAGAAAAACTTTTCGCTAACGAGGGTAATAAAATCGTACCTAATGCTACGCCAAGCACGCCAGCAGGAAATTCCATTAAGCGGTCTGCATAATACATCCATGAGACCGATCCTGAAACTAGAAGTATTTTGTTACTTTTGTTACTTTTGTTACTTTTTTTACCAAGATAGTACCTAATTTTATCAGCTTTCCACCGCTTGGAATTACAATTGTGGCGACATTAGGCATAGGTATTGCTGAGAGCAGTGGTTATATCCATGTGCTACTCAAAAAATTACTGGCTATTACCCCGAAAAATATAACAAATGTTAGCACATTCGAAACTACACAATCCCAATAATCTTCATTTTACGCTAAAAACATTCAAAAAACCCATTGATTTTATTTAAGTTTTTGCTTTACTTTTTTTATAAAAATCACCCACTTTTTATCTACAACGGTGGTTAATGTCGTACCTTATTCGACGTCATAATGTGCCATCGACAAAGCAAGGTTAGCACGTCAAACAAGAATGTTTGGCTAAGGCTATTTTATCGGGAATAATTTTGTCAGGAATAAATCGGTACCGATGCGTAAAACCGAGTGAACGAGATGGACAGTGCAGACCGCATTCGGCAATCATTTCACGGGCTGGGTGATTCAGCATCCCCCCCCAGCGCAAGCGTTATCATCAATCGCTTATTATATCCTCAAAGCTCAAAATTACCGCCACCCTCAAAACAAATCATTTTTTAAAATCAGCCAGAAAAACCATTGATTTGATCTTTATTATTTTTGTTTTAAAAAATAATGCTTAGTCACTTTATTAATAATCAAACAAATTAGCATAATAAGCAATACCAATAGGAGTAGGCTACGACCTGCATGTATCAATACATTAGCGTTAATAGAATATCTTATCGGCATTTTGTACGTGAAAGTAAAATAAAGAATGTCGCAAATAAAAATCATCATGGCAGACACAGAAACACTTTTAATGAGTTTTTCTGATTGAATTTTATTAAAGGATTGCTTAAAACAGCTTTTAGACAAAAACAGTCCAAGCAATATACCACCAATATACAAAGACGCTTGAAAGCCACTAAGCATTAATATAGCTGTTTAGCTTTCATGAGACTTTTTAGCCAAAAAATTATGACATGTAATAGCTTAGAAGATATTGGCAATCTTCTTAATAGTTTGGTATTTAAATATATAGAATTTGGAAATAGATATTTTCATCGAATAAAGCACTATTGGCTTTTTATCTATGATGATTACTTTGATATGTATGTTAGTCTCAATTGGTCTTGTGCTAAAAAACAGCTCAGTGAAGAGGAAATATATATAAAAAGAAAAGCCTTAGCAAAAAGATTTTACTCTTTTTTAATTTATTCTTTTTTAATAATAAAGAAATAATGGAATATTTAGCTAAACATATGTAGCTAGATCTAAATTAATCAATTATTTATATTGTGGTGAACACCGTGTACACTTTTTTATAAAATTTTATTTTTATGGGGGGGAGGTATAAAAATCTAAACCACAATGAACGGGCACCGATCGCCTGAGTAAACTTTTGCACGGGCAAAATTCTAAAACCAATTTTTTATCGTTACAATTTGGCTCGGTAAAATTATTTAATGTAGGGGGCATTTTTCATTTTAGGTATACGCTTAGGAATGGATACAATATACCCATGTGTTGTATGCGATAATAAATAATCATGATCATAAAATGACTTACAATAAATAATGCCTGAATTAATTGAGATAAAATCCTAATTCTTTAGTGTAAAAACAAGATACTTTTTCATTTTCAATTAAAACAATTATTGCATTAGGCCTATGTATCTTTTGCCTTAATTTTTCTAGATGGTGCTGTTCTAGTTGTGGAATTGCACTTTTTATTCTATTCCATTTTGATACACTAATTGTAAGATGGCTTTGTTCCCAAGCATATTCACTACTACTACTACAGTAAGGAACGATTTTATCATCTTGCTGATAAGCTAAATAAAGATCAATATTATCTCTTGATAAACGGGTAGATACTTCAATTTCATGATCCCATTCAGCATTGAATTGCGCTCGGCTATAACAATTTTTAAAATTTAATATCATACTTTTAGCTTGTGAACTTTGCCCAAGTTGTTGTCCTAATTCTTTATAAAAAACCGCTTGTAAACCTTCAGGAGGCTCAAGATCGCTATGATAAACTGATTCAATGAGTAATCTGGCATCTTCGGGCATTTTTATGGCGCCTTTTTGACGTAAGATTCGTTGCGTGAACCATAAATAAGCATGATTAGCGTAAACATACTTAGTATTGCCAAATTCTGGGTAATCTAGCCAATCTTCGGTTGGATTGTCATTCCAAGTTGGTGCAAATATCGTTAATATTGGTTTATCTCGATCATCGCAAGGTTGATTTTGGTTTGTGGATAGTTTGATATTTCCTTGTTTATCTCGTACATGTCGTTGTAAACGACCTGCACGTTGTATCAATAAATCAATTGGGGCAATATCACTAATCATTTCGTCAAAATCGAGATCTAATGATTGCTCAATGACTTGAGTTGCAATGATGATCTTTCCTGAGCGAATTGCATGATTTGAGTTTTTTCCTGCCCATGCTAACGTTTTTTGTTCGATATCCAAGCGATCACAATATGCAAAGCGACTATGAAATAGCAAGATTTGTTTACTATCAATATTCAACTCTTGCTGTAGTTGTTGATATAAACTAATTGCGTCAGCCACACTGTTTTTTATCCAGCAAATAATTTTCCCTTGCTGGATAGCAATCTTAATTTTTTCTATACCAGAATCAATACTATCAATCCAGTTAATATCAACTTGCCGCTTTACTTCATCTCTTGTCTCTATTGCTTGTTCGACTAAGCCTTGTTGATTGAGTTTTGTCAATAAAGGAAAAGGTAAATCTGAATTTAGCGTTAAAGGCGATTGATTTGAATTTAATCCTTTATAAAAAGCATTAAGTAATTTTTCACGTAGAAAAAAGGGTAAAGTTGCGGTAAGTATAATCGCACTCCCTCCTTGTGAAAAATGATACTGTAACAGTGATTCTAATAATTTCGCCATATAACTATCATAAGCATGAACTTCATCTAAAATCAGTAACTTATGTCGTAGTCCTAATAGCCGCAACGATTGATGTTTAAACGGCATAACTGCCATTAAAGCTTGATCTAGCGTTCCAACTCCAACTTCAGCAAGCAATGATTTTTTTCGTGTGTCAACAAACCACTCATTACACTCGCTACTCGCGGAATTTTCATTTGTGAGGTATTTGGGTTGACTAAGATTATCCAAATTAATGACTGTTTGGGTAAAATTGGGATTCATATAACTTGCACCATGAGCTAGAACAAGCGATGGATGGCTGTTAGATCGATATAATTGCCCATATACCTGTGCTGTGCGTTGATATATTGCATTTGCGGTAGCTTGAGTTGGTAAGCCAATATAAATCCCTTGTGCTTTCCCTGCTGCCATTAATCGATGTGCCAAAATCATTGAAGCTTCTGTTTTACCCGCTCCAGTAACATCTTCCATAATAAATAACTCTGGGCCATTATCTGATAGTTGGCAAGATAATGCTTGTTGTTGTAAGGGGGTTGGTTTTTCAATAAATGGAAATAAATTTTGGATACCATTGAAAGGCATAATAGGGGATTGTTGAGGTAAAGCCGCTACGGCTTTTTCAGCCCTAACTAGAGCGTAGTTTAACCAATATTCTGACAATTCCATCACATTTGAAGAAAAAGGAAAAAATTGTTGGTTGGAACCTAACCAATCACTAATAACGGTTATTGCCGCTAATAGCCAACTTAGTTTGTTAAGATTTTTACGGAATGTTTTGTCAAAAAAGCGGGTGTGGTAACTGGCTAAATTATTATCCACAATAAACAGTTGATTAATTGCTTTAATATAATCTAATGAAGCTTGTTTATCTTGTGCGTTAAATGATAAGTTACCATCGGGCTTTAATATTGGTGGTTTACCATGATGGCCTGTCATGATTAATAACCAGATATTATATACCTGTTCAATATTATAATTGTATGATTCTAGCTGTATTTCTGGTTTTTCAATTAAATAGTTCTGCCATAACCAGTGACCAAGCGAATCATGTCGGGTAGTGTAACTTTTTGCTGGATCGGCGGCGACGAGCTTGGGATTATTATGCTTGAATAATTGCTGGAACCCATTAGCAAATTTACCAATATCATGCCAAGCTAAAAAATAGGCAAACCAGAGGGCTGCGTTTTCCATCTCATCTGATGAGAAGCCAAGTTGCTCAAATAATTCAGCAGAATAAAAATAATTCTTTTTAACAATATGGTATCCACAAGCAGCGACATCTAAATTGTGATAAGCCAGTAGGTGATAATCATCGCTATCATCGCTATTGTCCCTTTGTCGACATTTTCCCCAATATTGATAAAACGATTCAGTCATTGATTTTATCCCTTCATTACGTTTGGCAATAGATATGTTTAATAACGTTTGTCTTTTTTTATGATGTTTATTCTTTAATAATTGATTTAATATAACTTGTTTTATGTAAAAATAAAGGTATCTTTTTACCTAACATTATCATTTTATATCAACTTTATTAATTAGGTTTTGCTCATTTAGTTGAAGTTTGGCAAAATAGACAGCCTAAGTTGAGGGGGAGTGTTATCACCTTAAATGGTTTAGATATGTTAAAAATAAAAAAAGTAGCATAAATACGCTATTGTTAAATAAATTACTAATGGAATTGGGATGATTATTCGAATTAAACAACCTATAAAAACATTATTCATCTTGAGTTGCCTAACTAGTCTAGTTATTTGTTCTGCGCCTGCTTTTGCCGATGAAGAACAACGAGAGCCTCAAACTGAGCTAAACAAGGATGTTAATGTCCCAGTTCAATTATCTGGGGATAAACCAATTGATATTGTTGGTCCTAGCCAAATAACTGAAAAAATTTATCATAAAACGATTTTTTCACTTTCAGGTCAACCTAAATATTCAGCTAATTTTCAACATCTTGATTATGTCAATCCAAATGCACCCAAAGGTGGTGCGATTAAGCTAGCTGAAGTTGGCTCTTTTGATAATTTTAATCGTTTTGCTAGCCGAGGAGCTCCTGAGCGGAGTTCGGGATCGTTATATGACACACTTTTTACCAATACTGCCGATGATATTACCAGTTTTTATCCACTTATTGCTACTTCAATAACTTATTCTGATAGTTATCGCTGGGCTGAAGTTTCAATTAACCCAAATGCTCGTTTTCAAGATGATCAGCCAATTACTGCACAGGATGTTGCGTTTACTTTTCACAAATTTATGACCGAAGGTGTGCCTCAATATCGTGTTTATAATAAAGGCATTACCGTTAAAGTGATAGATAATTATCGTTTGCGTGTTGATATCCCTAATTCTGATCGTGAAAAATTATTTTCATTTGTCGGTAGCATGCGAGTTATGCCAAAACATTTTTGGCAGAATCATGATCTTGCTGAACCTTTAAACACCCCACCAATTGGTAGTGGTCCTTACTATATTAGCGAATATAAATTAGGGCAATATGTTGTTTATCGACGTAATCCCAATTATTGGGCACGTAATTTGCCGATTAATAAAGGGTTAGATAATTTTGACGAAAAACGAATTGACTATTATATGGATGATAATATCTCGTTAGAGGCCTTTAAAGCAGGTGAATATGATTTACGAGCTGAAGATCAACCTAAAAACTGGTTTACTCAATATCAAGGAAAATATTTTGATGCTAACCACATTGTTAAACAAGAAAAACCCGTTCAAACGGCAACTGATACTAAGTGGTTAGCGTTTAATTTGCAAAAAGATCTGTTTCACGATGTTAAAGTGCGTGAAGCAATCACACTGGCATTTGATTTTGAATGGTTAAATCATGCATTTTATTATGACAGTTACAAAAGGCCTTATAGTTTTTTTGAAAACACAATCTATGCAGCAATCGGCAAGCCTAGCGAACAAGAGCTAAAATGGTTAAATGCTTATAAAGATATTATTCCAAAGAGTGCTTTTGGTAATGCTTATTATGTACCTAAAAGTGATGGATTGGGTTTTAATCGTGATAATTTATTAATAGCTGCTGAATTACTAAAACAAGCTGGATGGGTAATTAAAAAAGGTAAACTGATTAACACTAAAACACAGCAACCTTTTGAATTTGAACTGATTAGTTATCTTGGTAGTGATATTAAGTATGCAATTCCCTTCCAACAAAATTTAGCGCGCTTAGGGATCACCATGAAAATTACCTTATTAGATTCAGCACAACAATTACGCCGTGTTCGTGAGCGTGATTATGATATGGTTGCTCGTGATTATTATGCCGTCAATTACCCAAACTCTAATTTGCAGATACTTTGGGGGAGCGAGTATCTTAATTCATCGTGGAACGCATCGGGTTTGCATAACAAGGCGATTGATGGCATTATTGCTGAAATTACCAAAAATGTAGATAATCAAGAAGCATTAATCCCTCTAGGGCGAGCACTTGACCGAATTCTAACGCAAGAGTACCCCATGATTCCAATGTGGTATAACAGCAAAACGTATTATGCATACTGGAACAAATTTGGGCAACCAGCCATACAACCGACTTATGCAATAGGTGTTGATAGCTGGTGGTATGATGCTAACAAAGCAGCTAGCCTGCCTAAAAATCGGAAACATTAATATGCTCAATTATCTTATTCGTCGACTTCTATTGATTATCCCAACATTATTTGTGATTTTAACTATCAATTTTTTTATTGTGCAAGTAGCCCCTGGTGGGCCTGTCGATCAGGCGCTTGCTATGATTGAAAATGGATCGCAAGCAGGACAAGGATTATTACCTGGAAGCATTAGTTCATCGACATCAATTGAGCAGTATAAGAATGAGTCTAGCTATCGAGGATCAAGAGGGCTCGATCCACAAGTTGTCGCAATGATTGAAAAACAGTATGGTTTTGATAAACCAATATTTGAACGTTATGTTGACACGATCAAAAAGTATATTTCATTCGATTTTGGCAATAGTTTTTTTAAAAGTGAATCGGTATTAGGGTTAATTGTTAAAAGCTTACCTGTTTCGATTTCGTTGGGGCTGTGGAGCACACTAATTGTTTACCTAATTTCAATCCCTTTAGGCATTCGTAAAGCGGTGAAAGAGGGTTCTATATTTGACTTTTGGACAAGCACACTAATTATTATTGGTTATGCTATACCTCCTTTCTTATTAGCTGTATTGCTAATTGTGGTGTTTGCGGGCGGTAGTTATTGGGATATTTTCCCTCTACGAGGGCTTATTTCAAATCATTTTGAACAACTTGATTTTTTGGGCAAAGTGAAAGACTACGCATGGCATATTTGCTTGCCCACCATTGCAATGGTCATTGGTGGTTTTGCTTCGCTCACCATGCTGACTAAAAACTCATTTTTAGATGAAATTCGTAAACAATATGTCATTACTGCACGAGCTAAAGGTTTAAGTGAACGAAAAATTATATATAAACATGTTTTTCGTAATGCAACGTTACTGATTGTATCAGGCTTTCCTGCTGCTTTTGTTGGTATTTTATTTACTGGGTCGTTACTCATTGAAATTATCTTTTCGCTCAATGGGCTTGGTTTATTGGGTTATGAAGCTATTATTCAACGTGACTATCCAGTCATTTTTGGTTCTTTGTATATTTTTACGTTAATAGGGCTCATCACTCAACTCTTATCGGATTTATCTTATATGATGATTGATCCACGCATTGACTTTGAGGCACACAAATAATGACCAAAAATTATTCTATTAATCAGCAACGTTGGCAACGGTTTAAACATAATCGTCGTGGTTATTATTCACTCTGGTTATTTTCAATTTTATTTGTGGTTAGTTTATTTGCTGATTTTATTACTAACGATAGACCTATTTTTATTAAATATCAGGATAATTACTATTCACCAATTTTTCATTTTTATCCAGAAACACAATTTGGTGGTCAATTAGAAACACAAGCCAATTATCTTGATCCTGTTGTACAAAAGAAAATAGAAGATAATGGTTGGATTTTATGGGCACCGTTTCGCTACAGCTATAGTACATTAATTTATGATACGGCAAGCACCTTTCCAACGCCGCCCTCATCATCACATTGGTTAGGCACTACTGATGCGGGTTTTGATGTGTTTGCCAATATCTTATATGGTTTTCGTCTCTCAATGTTTTTTGCCATTTTTTTGACAGTATTTACTTCTGTCATTGGTGTTATTATTGGTGCGATTCAAGGTTATTATGGTGGTATCGTTGATCTGATAGGTCAGCGATTTATTGAAATTTGGTGTGGTTTACCTGGATTATTTGTGATTATTCTATTAGCTAGTATTTTACCGCTTAATTTTTGGTGGTTGCTTGGTATTACCGTTTTATTTGGTTGGATGGGGTTAGCGGGAATTGTACGTACTGAATTTTTACGTACCCGCAATTTTGATTATATTCGTGCAGCTAAAGCTATGGGGGTTAGTGACATTAAAATTATGTTCCGCCACATATTACCTAATGCGATGGTGGCAACATTAACCTTTTTACCATTTATTCTTTGTGGATCAATTACCACCTTAACGTCGCTAGATTTTTTGGGTTTTGGTTTGCCTATTGATTCGCCGTCTCTTGGTCGTTTATTGCTACAAGGTAAAAATAATTTGCAAGCACCTTGGCTTGGTATTAGTTCATTTTTAATCATTGCAACTTTGCTTTCGCTGCTTATTTTTATTGGTGAGGCAGTCAGGGATGCATTTGATCCAAACAAAGGAGTGTATCGATGAGTTCTCCTTTATTATCCGTTCAGGATTTAAGTATCGCTTTTAAACGTAACATTCAAGCTGAATCCCAAGTAGTAAGCAATGTTAGTTTTGATATCCATGAACAAGAAACATTAGCCTTAGTTGGTGAATCTGGTTCGGGAAAAAGTGTAACAGCGTTGTCTATTTTACGTTTACTGTGTAAAGATCAAGTGACTTATCCCACAGGGGATATTTTGTTTGAAGAAAAATCGTTATTACATGCGACAGACAAAACACTGCAAAATGTGCGTGGTAATCAAATTAGCATGATCTTCCAAGAACCGATGGTGTCACTTAATCCACTACACACGGTTGAAAAACAGCTTTATGAAGTGCTGTCATTACATCGAGGCATGCGCCGAAATGTCGCACGTAATGAAATTTTGCAATATCTTGATCGGGTGGGCATTAAAGATCCAAAAAGTAAATTATCTTCTTACCCTCATCAACTGTCGGGCGGAGAACGGCAACGAGTTATGATTGCCATGGCCATTCTAACTCATCCCAAATTGTTAATTGCCGATGAGCCAACTACAGCCCTAGATGTATCGGTACAAGCACAAATTATTCGCCTGCTTAAAGAGCTAAAAAATGAATTAAATATGAGTCTATTATTTATTTCACACAATCTTGGCATTGTCAAAAAACTGGCGGATAAAGTTGCTGTTATGCAACAAGGGAAAATCGTTGAGTATAATAATAGGCAACGCATTTTTTTACGTCCTGAACATGAATATACTCGTACCTTATTAAATTCAGCACCGAGTGGCGATCCTGCGCCATTGCCTAATACGCCAGGAATACTGCTTAATGTTAACCATTTGGATGTTGAGGTAATCGCTAGAAAGGGATTTTTTCAAAAAACTAAAAAGAAAATTGTCAATAATGTTGGTTTTGCTGTACATCAAGGCGAGACGGTCGGTATTGTGGGTGAATCGGGCTCCGGTAAAAGCACAACGGCACT
This sequence comes from Gilliamella sp. Fer1-1, assembly GCF_001690825.1. NCBI lineage: Bacteria > Pseudomonadati > Pseudomonadota > Gammaproteobacteria > Orbales > Orbaceae > Gilliamella > Gilliamella sp. Fer1-1. Next base: position 52,098 of record NZ_LZGX01000024.1, on the reverse strand, counting down.
AGCTATTTTGCGGTTGATTAAATCACAAGGTAATATTGTATTTGATAGCTATCCGATACAAAATCTAACTGGCAAAAAATTATTGCCATTCCGAAGTCGTATCCAAGTGGTATTCCAAGATCCGTTTTCGTCACTTAATCCTCGTTTTAATATTGAACAGATTATTAGTGAAGGATTAATGACGCACAAAAAACAAAGTAAAAAACAACGTGAGCAGGCCGTTATTGATATTATGCAAGAAGTGGGTCTAGATCCCGATATGCGTTATCGCTATCCAACAGAGTTTTCTGGTGGGCAGCGCCAACGAATAGCTATTGCTAGAGCTTTAATTTTAAAGCCAGAATTGTTAATTTTAGATGAGCCAACTTCATCTTTAGATCATACAATTCAAAAACAAATTATTAATTTACTGAAATCATTGCAAGAAAAACATCAGCTCAGTTACCTGTTTATTAGCCATGACTTAGCGCTAGTTTACTCAATGTGTCATCAAGTTGTTGTTATGAAAGAGGGTAGAATTATAGAGCAAGGCTCACGAGAAAAGATTTTCTATTCTCCTGAAGAAGAATACACCAAAGAGTTACTTTCTTTTTTAGATAAACCACCTCGTAGAGCGAGTAACACGTTGATAGATGAAAACAAAGAAGAAAAATTTACTCATCAAGATGACAGCCAATCAAGTAAAAAACAAGGTAAAAAAGTGAATTGGGATGATGCATTATTAATGGGCAAAAGGTAAAAGCATACAATAAATTATTCAGCAGGAACACGATGCAAAAACAAATACGATTTTTTTTATTAACACTCTGTTTATCACTCACATCAATAGACGCCATGGCGCTAACTTGTAGTGATAATCCTACTCAAAATACAGCGAATGCCAATAACTATATTTTTCAGATCCTTGATTATATTGATTCCCCTGTACAAGGCATTAAACACGAGGTGAGAACATTAACCACTAAATTGACTACTGAAACTAACAGTACGAACGCTAAACATGCATTAGAATATGATACTAACGGAGAAATAATAAAAAGCCATTATGATCTTTATTTAGATAAAAACGTTCGAATCTATTCTGAACACCTACAAAAAAATAAATCGGGTTGGGAAAATATTATTGAAGATGTCGAAGATAAAACTAATAGCATTATCCAATTTAATACTGATGAACAAGGTAAAATTATTGTATCACAACAGACTAAAAAAGCGGTTGATTTCATTTTTTTTGAAACCGATAACTATGTTTACGATAGTAATAATTGCCTTATCAATAAAAATGTCCAATGGCAACTCAAAGAAGTTGATGAGAATGGCAAATATACAGGGAAAGAGCAAAAAGGAGCTTCAACCTACACATTTGAATACCAAACACACCAATTAGCGAAAGTGCGCTATCAATTTAGTAATAATATGCAAAACGAGAGTGATTTTTTGTATCAGTATGATAACAACCTTCATCGTTTAACAACTATAGAAACATCTTATCTATCTGCTGGTAAAGAATTAGCACATTATGTCACTCAATTTTTAACATTTAATGAAAAAAACGATTGGCTTACAGCCAAAAAATCTAAAAATAACAAACAAACTAATATTATTCGCGAAATTACTTATTATTAGTTTCCAAAAATAAAAAAAGCGTTAATTGATTAATAACGCTTTTTATTTTGTCACAATTTTCAAATGCTTGCTATATCCGAATAAACAAGACATAAATGGCATGGACTGTCCATGCCAATGCTAAACCAAAAGTAAGTAGTTTTTCGCGTTTTGGGTGAATGTTATATTTGTGCAAAATGGTTAAAATTTGTTGTAATCCACACCAGATAGGTAGTGAAATCATCAAAAATAAAAAGATTTTGCCAAATTCCGTATTGGCTATTTTAAGAATATAAGAACGTGTTGCTGCATCACCAAAAGGGATGATAAATATCATAATTATTAGCACAATGGGATAAAAAACAGCCGCCCATGTACCCCCTAGCGCAAATAGCCCTTTTACAACTTTTCCATTGGTGCTTCTAGCTTGGATTTCTTGATTTTTCATTGATTAAATACCACTTATCTTAAGATAAATAACAGCAAATAGGCTGACACAAAAATTGTTGCTATCCACAACCCTATAATAATTAAATAAACTTGTGATTTTTTGGCAGTACGATATAAAAATATCGTTTTAGGAATGGAATTAAACCAACAGATTGAATGAAAAATAGCGACCAACAATGCAATGCTATTGAGCACAATAATAAAAGGACTACGTAAAAAAAAGATAAAACGATAAAACTCGTCTTGCCCCATGGCATTGGTGTACATACAAATAACACCAAACATTAAAACTAAACTGACCCAAATCATTGAAAAGGGAACTAATTTATTAAGGATTGACAGAATTGAAGACTGTTCTTTAGGTGAATCAAGGCGCTCAGATGGACTGTTGCTGTTATCTAGATCATTATTTTTTTTAATCATAACATTTCTCAATGTGTGTAACATTATTATGTAATTGATGTTTCGAGTGGTTAGTATTTTATGCAATATTATAAACACTAAGCTATTGAAGCAGTCAAATTAAAGTCATGCATGATATCGGTTTTTCATGTAATAGCCTAGGCAGAAAGTGCGTTGGTTTAATCAATATATTATTTTTATGGTCAATATCCAACCAAGTTCAAACAAATAAGTTTTTTAAAAAAGAAGCTAAGATCACATTTTTTTTGGTTAATTTTCGTTAGACTAATAACACTCGCTTAACTCACTGGAGATAAAATAAAAATCCCCACAAAAGTGGGGAACGGGTAGTAATTATTGCTAGCTACTGGTTCATCCCTATTAATATAAGGAACGATTATTTAGAAATTTAATTATAACATACAACCAAAAGATGTTTTATATTGATAATGAAATTTTGATTATTGCTAGCTACCTTGTTTTTTGTTGTTTTAAGAGTTTTTGTATGTTAAATTAATAATATAAACAATAAAAAAATTGAAGGTGAATAATGAATTTAATAAAAAATTTATTTTGTTCTAAACATAAAGCACAACAAAATAATATTTTTAAAAAAATGTGGAGATTTGAAGTTAAACAAAAAATAGGTAAACATGAAATTCAGTCCTATAGCTTAACCATAGAAAAACAAATCATTAAAGTTTGAATTTAATATAAAAAAGATAAGCGGTATAATAGTGTATCGCTTATTGTCAATAAGAAGGAGTGAGTTTTGTTCTGTTTATCTCTTCTAGACGAAGAATGGATCCCCGTGAGACATTTTAATGGTCAAATAAGTAAAATTAAGCCTAGCCAAATTGCTGACGAAACCATCTCCGATTTGGCCTATTTTAGACCTGACTTCCAAGGTGCCGCATACCAATTTCTTATCGGTTTGCTACAAACCACTTTTTCTCCCGAAGATAATGGTGAATGGTTAGAATATTGGCATGAAGGTATTACTCAATCACAATTGGATGAAGCATTTAAACCTGCTAAACAGGCCATGCAATTTGGTGAACATAAACCGGCATTTATGCAAGATTTTACGCCATTAGATGGCAATAAAGTACCGATATCGGGTTTATTGGTTGAAGCACCGGGTGAAAACGCATTAAAGAAAAATACTGACCATTTTATTAAACGTGATTTTGTCAAAGCGATCTGCCCGCATTGTGCCGTTATGGCGCTGTTTACTTTACAAACTAATGCGCCATCGGGAGGACAAGGGCATCGCGTTAGTTTGCGAGGTGGTGGGCCGATTACCACTTTAATGATGCCAGCACTCGATACATCGACGCCATTATGGAAAAAGTTATGGCTAAATGTGATGCCTCTTGATGATGACGAAAAACCTCAACATTATGATGAAACTGTCTTCCCGTGGTTAAACAAAACAGTAACTAGCGAACCGCCCAAAAATTTAAGTGTATTCCCTGAGCAAGCTAATTGCTGCCAAGCATATTGGGGGATGCCTCGTCGCATTGAGCTTGATTTTGAAAATACCACTCAAGGTCATTGTGACCTTTGTGGTGAAAAATCGTCCGAGCTTATTAGTCAGTATCAAACAAAAAATTACGGCGTTCAATATAAAAATTGGCGACATCCGTTATCACCTTATCGAACCGACAGTAAAACGGGGGAACCGATTGCGATTAAAGGCCAACCGGGAGGATTAATTTATCGTGATTGGTTAGGTATGGTCAGTACCAATGACGAAACTCAGTCAGCACGATTAGTTGCAGTTCATTATTCGCGTGGATTGAAAGCTTCAGAAAAATATCATCTTTGGTGTTTTGGCTATGATTTTGACAATATGAAGGCTCGTTGTTGGTATGAACATACTTTCCCTGTTTATGCAATATTTAATGATTTGGATAGCGATATTAAAGAACTAATAACACTTGCGCTAGATTTCAGCAAAGATACCTTGCCAATACTCCGTAAAGCGATGAGTAGTATTAACAAGCAATCAAGCACCGTTGATATCGCTTATTGGAAGGAAACTGAAACGCCTTTTTATCAATATATTAAAAAATTGATTGAAGAGAAAGACAACCCAAATGGTCGCTTTCCTTTGTTATTCGATTGGACCAATACCTTATTGAAATATATCACACAAGTTTATGATAAAACTGCTTTTGCTGACCCAGATCAACTAATGATTAGTTCTGAAAAAATCACCGCAAGAGACAAATTAATTAAAGATTTTAATAAGCTTAGAAATATCAAAAAGATTAAAAATAACAAATCGTCTTGTTTGCATGTAGGGGAGAACAACATGTCAGGCACTATCCAAAAAAAGCTGATGATCTTAAATGATAACCATAAAAAGATCATCGATGAGTGGTTTTCTATGTTGCAGCTAAGGCAATGTACATTTAATGGTATTAGCTACAATGGACGTAAATTGCGAGCAGAATTACGTCGGAATGCACTATCTGAATTTATAATCTTACAAGAAGGCTATATGATTTTAGCCAAGGCGCTTATTCATAACGATAGTAAATTGGCGCAAACGGATGTTCAGTATCAAGCACTACAGATATTTGTCAATGCCGCTGCTTTTGCTCAAGCTAATAATGACAAAGCCCCATTTGCCGCACAATTAAGTGAAAAAGTAAAAGGCAGTGAACGTAACTACTTATCTTCTCTACGGTTTCAACAACTTTTAGCAAGCCAAAATCCTGAAGAATTTTGTCGTCGCTTAATTCGTGCGGTAAAAATACGTGGCGAAAAAGGTGTTAACCTTATTTCACTTGCCGACGGCATCTTTTTATGGATGCAAGAGTGGTATGAGCGAGAGTATAAGCATAATTCATCAGCTAAAACTAATCCGTTTGAACGCCTTTCTTTTCGTTGGGCAATGGACTATTTTTCAACAAAAAATAATTCTAAGGAATAATCATCATGACTACATTTATTCAATTACACTTATTAACTGCTTATGCGCCTTCAAATTTAAACCGTGATGATTTAGGGCGACCAAAAACAGCCAAAATGGGCAACACCGATCGTTTACGTATCTCATCACAAAGTTTAAAGCGAGCTTGGCGAACCTCGGACTTTTTTTATCAATCATTAAGCGATCATATTGGTGTTCGCTCACGTCGTTTGGCGCGAGATTGGGTATATACGCCAATGATTGAGAGTGGTATTCCTGAAAAGATTGCTAAAGGAAGTGCCATCAAAATAGCGAGCCAGTTTGGTAAAGTAAAAAATGAAAAATCATCTAAAGATCCATTAGCTAGCCTAGATATTGAACAATTGGTACATATTAGCAATAACGAGCAACAAGCAATCGAGCAATTAGTGGAATTATTGATTAGTGAAAAACGTGAACCTAGCGATGATGAAGTGAAATTACTGCGTAAAGAAAATAGTAGTGTTGATGTAGCATTATTTGGACGAATGTTAGCAGAGAGCCCAGCATTTAATATTGAAGCAGCGTGCCAAGTTTCTCATGCATTAGGTGTAAGTACGGTTACCATAGAAAATGATTTCTTTACTGCTGTTGATGATTTAAATAATAACGATGTTAACGCAGGTTCTGCACATCTGAATCAGCGAGAATTTGCTTCAGCACTATTTTACACCTATGTTTGTATCAGTCGTGATTTACTATTAGAAAATTTAAATGGTGATGAAGCATTAGTAGAAAAAACCTTAAAAGCTTTAACCGAATCGGCAACAAAAGTGGCTCCAACTGGTATGCAAAACAGTTTTGCCTCAAGAGCATATACCTCTTATCTATTAATAGAAAAAGGCTCCCAACAACCGCGCTCTTTAGCTGTGGCCTATTTTAACCCAATTCGTGGCCAAGATATGGTGAATGATGCGATTACCCGTTTAGAAGAGCAACGTGATAAATTTGATAAAGTTTATGGGCAATGTGCCGATAGCCGCTATATTCTCAACAGTGAAACAGGAGAAGGAACACTGAGTGCTGCATTAGATTTTGTTGCGCAAAAATAGGAGAGCGGACAAGATGATAAACCATCTTATTTTTCAGGTTTATGCCCCTTTTGCCTCATGGGGCGAACCAGCTGTTGGTGAAGTTCGCCACAGCAATATCATCCCTTCTCGTTCGGCTTTATTAGGAATAGTGGCTGCCGCACTTGGTATAAGGCGTGATGATAAACAAATTGATAACTTTAATTTGCATTATCATTTTGCTATTCGTCCTTTTATTGCTAGTAATAGTTGGTTTAGAGATTTTCAAACGGTACAAGCACCTAAAGCGAACAAAAAGCAAGTATGGCATACCCGTTTTGACGAAATACGAAAAAGCCCTCTTGAGCTAGAAACTTTATTATCACAGCGTGAATATTATAATGACGTTTATTATCAAATTGTCATGTCTGAAACCGACAAGGCGCCCTATCGTTTAGAGCAAATACAACAAGCATTACTTAAGCCCGTTTTTCCATTATATGCAGGCAGAAAAAACTCACCATTATCACTGCCATTATCGCCTATCTTGTGCCAAGGAACATTGAGCGATGCTTTTATTTTTGCCGATAAACATTACCAAGATTGCCATCGTCAAGATCCTGTTATCAATAAATTATTACAAGGCACTGCGGATGAATATTATTGGGAACAGAATAATCAAGAAGATCGATTTGATGTCATTAAAATTCAGTGCCGACAAGATCAACCAATAAATCGTCATCGATGGCAATTTATTAACCGTCAGCAGTTTTCAGGCAATTTAAAAGGGAGTGAATAGATGTATTTTTCTCGAGTTACTTTAAAACTGAATCGGCTTCATGATGTTTTACATCAGAAAATGCAAAATTCGGGACCTTATGCAATTCATCAATGGTTATGGCAACTCTTCCCTAATCAAGATAAACGCGCCTTTTTATTCCATGAGGAACAAATAGGTAAAGGTTATCAATACTATTTATTATCGGAAACCGAGCCACTCTCAAATCATGATCTATTTTCAATAGAAACTAAACCATATCAACCCAAATTAATTGTTGGAATGAGATTGATTTTTTCCTTACGAGCTAATCCTGTGGTATTTAAAAATGGTAAACGTAGTGATGTAATGATGAATGCTAAATATCTAGCAAAACAACAAGGTTTAAGCTCAAAAGAGATAAAAATCCGACAACATGATGCCGCAATCAACTGGTTAATAAAACAGAGTGAAACCAGAGGATTTTCATTATTAACAACAGATGATCAACAAGTACATTGCACGGTCACCAGTTATAACCAACAGCAATTTAGTAAAAGACGTGATCTCAAACCGATTACTTATAGTACTGTTGATTATCAAGGGGTGTTAACGGTGACGGATGCAGAATTGTTTTTAAACACAATTTATCGAGGTATTGGTAAAAGTAAAGGATTTGGTTGTGGCTTGTTCTTGATAAAACATTATCAATAGGATGGGGTGCTATGGTTTATGTTCCTCTTAATCCTATTCCTTTAAAAAATAGAACCTCAATGATTTTTTTACAATATGGACAAATTGATGTTTTAGATGGGGCATTTGTATTAATCGATCAAACAGGTATTAGAACACATATTCCAGTAGGATCTATAGCATGCATAATGCTTGAGCCTGGAACTCGCGTTTCACATGCCGCAGTCAAGTTAGCAGCAACGGTCGGAACCTTGCTAGTTTGGGTTGGTGAAGCTGGCGTAAGAATGTATTCATCAGGTCAACCCGGTGGAGCAAGATCTGACAAACTGCTTTATCAAGCTAAATTGGCTTTAGATGATAATTTACGTTTAAAAGTGGTTAAAAAGATGTTTGAATTGCGATTTGGTGAACTTGCACCTAGTCGTCGTTCGATTGAACAATTACGAGGAATTGAAGGCGCACGAGTGCGAGAAACCTATTCTTTATTGGCTAAACGTTATAACGTAAAATGGCATGGGCGAAAGTATGATCCTAAAGATTGGCAAAAAGGCGATACCATTAATCAATGTATAAGTGCAGCCACCTCTTGCTTATATGGCATTACGGAAGCCGCTGTCTTGGCAGCAGGCTATGCTCCAGCAATTGGCTTTGTGCATAGTGGCAAGCCACTATCATTTGTTTATGATATTGCTGATATTATTAAATTTGATACTGTTGTTCCCAAAGCTTTCGAAATCGCCGCAAAGAACAAAAGCGATCCTGATCGCGAAGTTAGAATTGCGTGTCGCGAAATTTTTAGAAGCCAGAAAACATTAGCAACATTAATTCCTCTTATTGAAGAAGTTTTGTCAGCCGGCGGCATTGAACCACCACCACCTCCAGACAATGTTCAACCTCCCGCTATTCCCGAACCTCAATCTCTTGCCGATAGCGGTTTTAGGAGTCGCTAATAATGAGTATGTGTGTTGTTGTAACTGAAAATGTTCCAGCTCGATTACGAGGCCGTTTAGCCATTTGGTTACTTGAAATTAGGGCAGGGGTTTATATTGGTGATATATCAAGACCGATAAGAGAAATGATATGGCAACAAATTGTTAAACTCGCAGAAGACGGTAATGTTGTCCTTGCCTGGGCAACTAATACTGAATCAGGATTTGATTTTCAAACCTATGGTACCAATAGAAGAGTTCCGGTAGATCTTGATGGGCTACGCTTAGTATCATTTTTACCTATTAAAAATCAATAAGTTAATGTTCTTTAAAAATTAGAAAAATTTGGTAGAATTTAATAGCAGATATAAGTTTAAATAAAACAAATATCTATATTTAGAGTGTTCCCTGTAGGTACAGGGATAAACCGTTTTTATTTTAAATGATGAGCTGGCTCATCATGTGTTCCCTGTAGGTACAGGGATAAACCGATTTTTTCTTTCATTGAGTCTTCTTCCTCTTTGTGTTCCCTGTAGGTACAGGGATAAACCGCGATATCAATTCTAGGTGGAATGGTAAATAGAGTGTTCCCTGTAGGTACAGGGATAAACCGGTTACAGCCGAGCAAACAGCAAAACTTAGAAAGTGTTCCCTGTAGGTACAGGGATAAACCAATAGAAATTTTATTGATATTTTTATCAAATTTGATATAATTATTAAAAATAACAAAACAGATTGATTAAATGTTTACGATAAAAACGCATGATGATGCTAAATCTGAAATTCTAGATTTACCCGCAGAATTAAGAGGTCGAACAATTAAATTGATTGAAAAACTAGAACAATTTGGACAAATGCAAATGCCACATAGTAAATCGTTGGGGGGTGGGTTGTTTGAATTGAGAGCGTTAGAGCGTAATAATATAGCTAGAACTATTTATGTTTATCAAAAAGAGCAAACGATTTTTATTTTACATGCGTTTGTTAAAAAAACACAAAAAACACCAGTTGGCGCAATGCAAATAGCGAGAATCCGACTGAAGGAGATGATTGAAAATGAATAAAAAACACAGCACAACATTTAATGAAATCAAAGATATCGCGCTAGCAGATCCTGTAGCGCGTGCGGCATATGATGATGCAGAGGACGAGTGGAAATTACGTGAATTATTGTTGACAGCGAGAGAAACAGCAAAACTATCTCAAACTGAGCTAGCAAAACGTTTAGATATTGCACCGTCTAACATAAACAGAATTGAACGGGCTCCGTTGAACACAAACATAAAAACGATTTTAAAATATTTAAACGCGTGTAATGCAAAAATAGATATGAATTTATCTACATTATAAATTTAAAGTAGTGCATCAGCACTACTTTTTGGCAAATCTGGGAAAATAACGTTAATATCTGTTGTATCAATGCGTACAACATCAATCGTAAACAATTCTAAATTTTCTAATAACTGTTTTTCAGGCTCTGTAGCTTTATTATATTTAACAGCTCGTTGTAACAATATTATGTGAGCATTAGCGTCATTAATTAATTGCTGTTTTTTTGATTTATTTATTGCTGTAACCTCTGTTGCTGTTAATACTCGTTTTACAGCCACGGGATATCCAGAAACATCAGGTTGTATAACTAAACCGGCATATTGTTGTTGTAGTAATTCAGAATGATATTCTTGAGTGATTTCTATAGAATCTATCGGCGGTTCACTAATATTAGAATCATAAAAACCGTTGGTGTTTGCGTTATAAAATGTGTGTTCCCTGTAGGTACAGGGATAAACCGCGCAACGTACTATTACCGCGTTGGCAACCGTAGTGTTCCCTGTAGGTACAGGGATAAACCGCTGAGAAATTAACTCAGAAAGCCTCTGAAGCTGTGTTCCTTGTACCCACAGAGGTAAAGCTGTATTTGTTATATGTTTCATTTATTTTATAGAAATTTAATTAAAATAAAAACTTTAATAAAATCAATGGGTTTTCTGAATGATTTTTATTGCTACATTAAATATCTATTGGTTGGTTGTTATTGTATTAATTATAAGTTTAATATTCTCTTTATTATAAATAGTTTACAATTAACGGAAAGTTTAACAATATAGTTGTTATTATAATATTTACTGTAAAACTAAAAGAAATTATTAATAATGCTGTCTAAAATAATTAGCAAAAATGGCGTACAATATAATGGCATATAAATGCAGATTTATTATAAATAATTTAGGAATTTAGTATGACAGGCAAATTTATTGCCATTGAAGGGCTTGAAGGCGCAGGTAAAACGACGGCGATTAATATCGTTGCTCGCATTTTGAATCAACATCATATTGATGATGTACAATTCACTCGTGAGCCAGGCGGTACGCCGATTGCTGAAGCTTTACGTAATATTATTAAAAATGGTTTAGATAATGAGCCTTTGACTGATAAAGCTGAATTACTTATGCTATATGCCGCACGTATTCAGTTGATTGACAATGTGATTAAACCAGCACTGCATGCGGGTAAATGGGTTATTGGCGATCGTCATGATTTATCCACGCAAGCTTATCAAGGTGGAGGGCGTCAGTTAGATAAAGTTTTTATGATGACACTAAAGGAACAAGTATTAGGTGATTTTAAACCTGATCTGACTTTGTATTTGGATATTGATCCTGAAAGTGGTTTGCGGCGAGCAAGATCTCGAGGAGATCTCGATCGTATTGAACAACAGTCGCTACCTTTTTTTAAGCGAGTTCATCAACGCTATTTAGAACTAGCCAAACAAGATGAAACGATTAGGGTGGTTGATGCTACAAAATCAATTGACAATGTAGCTGAGCAAATTGAACAAATTTTAATAGATTGGTTAACAAAACAGGTTAATATTTAATGATGTTAAGTGATTATCCTTGGCTTTTGCTACCTTATCAGCAATTGGCTTCTGGTATTATGCATAAGCGTGCTCATCATGCGCTATTAATTAGTTATGTCCAAGGTAGCGGTGAAAATGAATTTATTGAAAATCTTGTCAACCGTTTGTTATGCCAAAATTCACAGCAATTGGAGCCGTGCTTTAAATGCCACAGTTGCCAATTGTTTTTGTCTCATCATCACCCTGATTATTATGCGATAACTAATGAACAAGGTAAGCAATCAATAGGTATTGATCAAATACGTAATATATCTAGCAAGATTTACGAAAAATCCCAGCAAGGCGGTAACAAAGTTATTTGGATAAAACATGCCGCTTTAATGACTGAAGCAGCGGCTAATGCACTACTAAAAACGTTAGAAGAACCGCCAGACAGTACATATTTTATTTTAAGTGATGAGCATAATAGCCAATTATTACCTACGATTCATAGCCGTTGTTTTTCTTATTTTTTATCAACTCCAAAGTTGGAACAATCTATTGAGTGGTTAAAAAACAAACATGATCAACAAAACAGTGATAATGAGCTTGCTTCGGCGTTATTATTGAGCGAAAATGCGCCACTAAGAGCTATCGCACTATTAGCACCAGAAAAGTGGCAACAAAGAAACGTGTTTTGTAGCCAATTATTAGAGGTTATTCCTCAAAATAATTATTGGCAATTAGCAAAGACCTTTGATAATGAAGATTTTATTGAACGAATTATTTGGTTTTGCGCTTTATTAAGCGATGCGCTTAAAGCAAAGCAAAAAGCGGGGCGCTTTATTGTTAATCGTGATCAAGTCCCGTTAGTTCGATTACTTGCGACTCAAAATAATGAAAAGCTTTCTGCTCTTTATCATTTATGGTTACAAGCAAGAAATCAGTTATTGACTATTACAGGATTGAATAAGGAGCTGATTATTTATAATGTACTTGCTCAATCCGAATTAATTAGCGAGGCAAAAAGCTAAGCTGTTTATAAAAATTTTATTAATGCTTCAAAAAAGCACACATTTAAGCTAAAAGGATCGTAGTGAGTTATTTATCTATTGAATTTTGTTTACTTTTTATCGCTTTTTTTGCCTTGTATTGGGGTTGTCGCTTATCACCCAAAACACAAAATACTCTGCTTTTAGTTGTAAGTTACCTGATTGTTGGTAGTTACAGCTGGCGATTTTCACTCATCCTTTTTATTTATACCTGTGTAATCTATTTTTTTTCTGTGATGATCGCAGCATCAGAACGTCATGCCAAGCGATGGTTAATTTTAGGATTATGCGTATCTGTAATTAATCTAGCATTATTTAAATATTTTGATTTTTTCCGTTACGAGTTACAAGATCTGTTTAATTTATTAGATTTACCGATTTTGCTTCCCGCTATCACGGTATTAATCCCTATTGGGATCTCATTTTACACCTTTCATTCAATAAGTTATTTAGTTTCAGTAAAAAATCAGGAGTTACCTGTTGCTAATTTTTGGGATTTTGCCTTATTTCTGTCCTTTTTCCCAAGTATTATTGCAGGCCCTATTAACCGAGCAAAAGACTTTCTACCTCAAATTAATGTTAATCAACCGCGTGAAATTTTAGAGCCATTTCGCGCATTTACGCTACTTATCTTAGCTGTGATAAAGGTTTACTGTTTAGGTGGTTTAGTTAATGAGCATTGGGTTACACCTATATTTGCTAACCCACTAGAATTTAGTGTGGTTGATTTATTAGTTGGCCTTTATGCGTATGCAATACAGATTTATTTAAACTTTTCTGGATATACTGATTTAGTTACTGGCATTGCTCTATTATTAGGTTTTCGCTTGCCAATCAACTTTAATCTTCCTTATTTGTCATTGAATTTGAGAGAGTTTTGGGTACGTTGGCATATTAGTTTATCACGTTGGATTCGTGACTATATTTATATTCCTTTAGGCGGAAGTCGTCGAGGATTTATACGCACTCAAATTAATGTCATGTTAGCCATGTTATTATCGGGATTGTGGCATGGTGCTGGCATTAATTTTATTATTTGGGGGGCATGTCATGGTATTGGTATTGTGGTACTTAATATTGGCGACCGTTATTTGGGGCAAGGTTGGATAGCTGCGCGTTCGCCACTGATGGCACGGTTATTAACATGGCACTATATTTGTTTTACATGGCTGTTTTTTAATAGTGAAAGTTTATCTGATGCTGTAGATTATTTGACAGCATTAACGCATAACTTCTTGATAGAACCGCATCATGCTGGGGCGTTTTTGGTTATTTGTGTCATCTACCTTGCCTACCCAATGTGTAAAAATTTGACTGAGTGGTTTATTTTACAGTTGACTAAAATGCCGTATTACTATTTACCTTTAGTTTTTATTTTGATTTTATGGCTGACGATTTATATTGCACCATCAGGAATGCCAAACTTTATTTACGCTAATTTTTAATGATGCTTAATTATGAAAATATATACACAATCGTTTTCAAAAAATAATAAAAAATCCAAACCGAATTTGAAACGGCAACGTAATAAATCACAGCATAAAAATACGCTTAAAAAAGATTGTAAAAAAAATAAGAAAACAAATTCATCTCTTGTTGTTACTAGCAATCTTTTGTCTACTCGCTATGTATTTTTGATAATGTTTGTTACCGCTATTGCGTTAATAGCCATTTACTACAAATCAATATTGATTTATTGCGAGCAAGTGTATCATACCGATTTGTTGAATAATAATACGCTTGCAAACCAAGAAAGTTTGATACAAGAGCTTGAAACAAGCAAGGATGACGAACAGGATTTTCAAAAATATATATCAATAAAAATACTTCCTCCGTTTTCTCAGTTGCTTGATGTTGCGGTGAAAGATGCTAAAAATAAGACAATTGATGCTTTAAAGAATGCAAAACTTGAAAGTGGACAAAGAGTCAATACTGACAACGTGTCCGAAACAGACCTAGCACAGCAAGATGAAAATCAAAAAGCACAAAAAGACACGGTACCAGTTGAGCCACAACCCATTATATTAACAAGCAATGATAAGGTGTTTTTTGCTGGTGATTCTTTAATGCAAGGTGTTGCACCATATGTTAAAAAAATGCTATTCAAGCAGTATAAAATAGAAAGCCTTGATTTGAGCAAACAGAGCACTGGGCTTGCTTATCCGAGTGCTTTTGATTGGCCAAAAACAATTAGTGATAATCTAATTGCAGATCCTTCAATTAAATTGCTTGTTGTTTTTCTTGGCGCAAATGATCCTTGGGATTTTCCAGTTAAAGGCTATGTCAAATATGCTAAATTCCAATCCGACTTGTGGGAAGAACACTACCGTTTGCGTATTGAATCTATTTTAAATAGTGCCATAGAGCATGATGTTCAAATACTTTGGCTGGCAGCGCCTTGTATGCGCAAACCAAAATTAAATAATGCGATGGTTTATCTAAATAATTTATATCAGTCCGAATTAGAAAAAGTCCAACAACATTTCTTAATGACAAATGATTTATTGGGATGTACGTATCAAAAATTTAGTAATTTCGTAGAAAGCAATAAAGCAAAAGTTAAGGTAAGGGTTGATGATGGTGTTCACTTTACGCCAACAGGCCAAAAAATTCTAGCAAAGGCCATTATGGAAAAAATAATTTATAAAGAATTAGAGGACACCCATAGTGATTAAATTTTTAAAATATATTATAGCCCTCATTGCAATAACGATTACTGGTTGTAGTGTAGCTGAAAGTAAAACATCTACTGTTGTTGATTTTGGGGATCCTAACGCTAAACAATTTGCAGCGCGTTTGAACTCGTTAGCGGATCATAAAAAAACTAACCGAGTAATCAATATTACTCAATTTGGCGATTCACATGTGGCAGCCGACTTTTTTACTGGTGAATTTAGAACATTAATGCAAAAAAAGTATGGCAACGCAGGTATTGGTTGGATAACGCCTATAGCGATAAAAGGGCAAAGCCATGCAGCGGTTACATGGCGAGCTAGAGATTGGGATATGCTAAGTAGCCGAACTTTAAGTAATCTTGATTTTCCTATGGGGGGTTTTATTGCTAAACCCATTAAAGATTCTGCTACTGTCCAAATTACAGCAAGAGGATCTTGCAATAAAAATTGGCAAGTTAAATTGACCTTTAAAACACTAAAAAACAACTCAAACCTACTATCGCTTTATGATGCTAATAACAATAAAATTAACTTCAGCTATACACCAACCCCAAAGGTTTGGCAAACTGCATCGGTTTTATCTAAAATGCCTTTAGTTATCAAAGGCCAAAAAGAGATGGAACTGGGTGGTATTTGGTTAACTTGTAATCAACAATCTGGTGTTGTTGTTTCACCCATTGCGACTAATGGCGCTAAACAAACCATTTGGCAAAAGTGGGGAAAAAACTGGTTTAAAGAACTTGCTGTATCGCAAAGTGATTTAGTGATCCTAGCATATGGTACCAATGAAAGTTTTGATGAAACATTAGACAGTAATCAATATCGAAAAAATTTAGTGAATAATATCAGAATGATTCGCGAAACATTGCCTAATGCTGCTATTTTAATAATGACACCCCCAGACACTATGGCAAATGAAAAAAATATGCCTAAATCTTTTGCAAAGATAATGACTATTCAAAAGCAAGTTGCTAAATCTGAAAAAACGTTATTTTGGGATTGGCAGGTGGCAATGGGTGGTCAGTTTTCTATTAAGCAGTGGCGAAAACGTGGACTTGCGCGTGCAGATTTAGTTCACCAAACATTAAAAGGATATAAAGAAAGTGCTCGTATCTTTTATGCTGATTTGAATGAATTTGTTAGAAAAAATAGCTAAAAATTTTGATTAAAAGGAACAAATAAGTTATGCCATCACCTATTATTATTGCTGTTGATTTTGCAGATGTAAAATCAGCGTGGAATTTTATTGATCGTGTTGAACCAAAAGATTGTCGTCTTAAAATAGGTAAAGAGCTTTTTACACACGCAGGTCCCGAATTTATTAAGCAAATTATGCAAAAAGGTTTTGACGTTTTTTTAGATCTTAAATTTCATGATATCCCAAATACGGTTGCTAAAGCCGTAACTGCTGCGGCTGATTTAGGTATATGGATGACCAATGTACATGCGAGTGGTGGGGCGCGCATGATGACAGCAGCTAAAGATGCTCTTTATTCATATGGTAAAGATGCGCCAATATTAATCGCTGTGACAGTATTAACCAGCATGGAATCGACCGATTTACAAGAAATAGGTATTAATGCATCGCCTTTAGAGCAAGCAACTAAATTAGCTATGCTAGCTAAAAATTGTGGACTTGATGGGGTAGTTTGTTCAGCAAAAGAAGTACAAAGTTTTAGAACGCGTTTAGGTAGTGACTTTAAATTAGTGACACCAGGTATTAGACCAGCGGGTAGTAACCCTGATGACCAACGCCGTATTATGACACCTCAACGTGCTCAAGCTGCTGGCTCTGATTACTTAGTCATTGGACGGCCAATTACTCAAGCAGAAGATCCAGCTAAAGCGTTAAAAACAATTTTGGCCACACTTGATACAAGTAAGAGTTAATTAAATTATGTCTGATAACCCGATTATTTATTCAACCGATCAAGGTCGAATTAAACCGACAAAGCCAGCTATTTCACGTCCAAAGGGAGATGGCATTATTCGAATTCAGCGACAAACTTCAGGCCGTAAAGGTAAAGGTGTTTGTGTAATTACCGGATTTGAGATAGACGATGCACAATTATTACAGTTAGCTGCTGAATTAAAAAAGCGCTGTGGTTGTGGTGGTTCAGTTAAAGATAGTGCTATTGAAATTCAAGGTGATAAACGAGATTTACTAAAATCATTGTTAGAAGAAAAAGGATTCAAAGTAAAATTAGCTGGAGGCTGATTTCATGCTATAAAAATAGCGTCCATAACTAAAAAGGACGCTACTTATAAAAACATAGATATTAATTTGATCGATAAGTACGCATTTTTTTACTTATTTCACGGCGTTCTTTAGATATTTCGGCATTTTTAATAATATAATCATCAACACGATCATCATAATCGCTTTTCATATTCGCAATAATTGCTTGAAGCTCTTCGTAAGTCATATCAGGTTTAATATATTCACTTAAGTTTTCAAGTAAGAGTACACGTTTTTGGTTATCACGAATTTTCTTTTCATTGTCTGATATTTCACGCTTTAATTTATTTAAACGACGTGATAGACGAATGTATTCTAATACATCTTGAAATGACGATGCGCTTGCTTTTTCCTTGTCCATCTATAACCCCTTATCTGAAAAATGGAAAATAAACTTCTACTAATTATATACTAATATTTTTTTTTGGTCATATTTATTATATTTATTAAGCAATAAATGATATTTTTTACATTAACTATAACTGCCTACTTGCACATCAATTGCATTTAATTTGGCTTTAATTGCAGATTTATCTTCACATTTTTATTTAAAGGTTGCATCTTCTAGCAAGATTTATTTACAAAATAAGATAAAAATAAAAACAACTATTAAGAATTAGTACAAAGTATTGTACAATACTCCGAAATTTGTAAAGAGTGCCAGAATGAGAGAATCATAATGAGCTGGATTGAAAAAATTCTTAGTAAAAATAATATATCGTCAGATCATAAAAAGGCGAATATTCCTGGTGGGGTTTGGACAAAATGCAGTAACTGTGAGCAAGTTATTTATCAGGCTGAACTGGATCTTAATTTAGAAGTCTGTCCAAAATGCGATCACCACATGCATATTCCCGCCCGTGTGCGCTTATACCGCTTTTTAGACGATGGTTCAGATGTCGAAATTGGCACAGATCTTATGCCTAAAGATATCTTAAAATTCAAAGATACTAAAAAATATAAGGATCGCTTAACTGCTGCACAAAAAGAAACTCACGAAAAAGAAGCGATGGTGGTAATGAAGGGGACATTGTTTGGTACACCTGTCGTTGTCGCTTGTTTTGAGTTTTCTTTCATTGGTGGATCGATGTCCTCTGTTGTTGGTGCATTATTTACTCGTGCAGCGGAACAAGCTATTGCCGATAAATGCCCGTTAATTTGTTTTTCAACAAGCGGTGGAGCTCGAATGCAAGAGGCATTATTTTCATTAATGCAAATGGCAAAAACCAGTGCTATTCTTGCCAAAATGCAAGATGAAGGCTTACCTTATATTTCAGTCATGACCGACCCCACAATGGGAGGGGTATCGGCAAGTTTGGCAATGTTAGGCGATATTAATATAGCTGAACCTAAAGCGTTAATCGGTTTTGCTGGGCCACGAGTGATCCAACAAACTGTACGTGAAGTATTGCCTGAAGGATTTCAACGCAGTGAGTTTTTACTTGAAAAAGGCGCCATTGATATGATTATTCATCGTAAAGATATGCGACCTAAGATTGCCAGTTTAATAACAAAACTGATGAAACAGCCGGATCCTTTTAATGATGTTACTCTAAACGAGACAGTTTAATTGAGTATGCAAAACAAACAACCCAACGCCATGTCCGATTTAAGTACATGGCTTTGTTATTTAGAGCAATTACATCCTACAACTATTGATTTGGGTTTAGAACGAGTCAAAACGGTAGCTAAACGCCTAAATTTATTACAACCTGCACCTTATGTTTTTACCGTTGCAGGCACTAATGGCAAAGGCACAACATGCCGAACTCTTGAAATGATATTGCTTGAGGCTAACTTACAAGTTGGCGTTTATAGTTCACCTCATTTATTACGGTTTACAGAACGTGTACGTATTAATAATCAAGAGTCAAGTGAACAAAACACCATAAAAGCCTTTGTAGAAATAGAAAAAGCCAGAGGCGATATATCGCTTACTTATTTTGAATATGCAACATTGGCTGCGCTTTATCAATTTAAACAAGCAAAATTAGATGTTGTTATATTAGAAGTTGGGCTTGGTGGGAGGCTTGATGCAACTAATATTGTTGATGCTGATGTAGCCGTAGTTACCACAATTGGCATTGATCATGTTGATTATTTAGGGGAAACCCGTGAAAGCATAGGACGAGAAAAAGCAGGTATTTTCAAGCCTAAAAGTATTGCTATTGTAGGCGAGCCAGAAATACCTGAATCCATCTTAAATGCAGCTAAATTAGCCAGTTGTCCTATCCATGAGGTCAATGGCGATTGGCACTATCAACAAGTTAGCGAAGATGCTTGGACATTTAAATCACCAATAAAGCAATATGACAATCTACCTATTGCCGATGTTCCTTTAGCTAATGCCGCAACCGCAATTGCTGCCTTAAGTTACTCATCACTTAAAATAACCAAAGAACAAATAACTAAAGGTTTGGCAAAATCTAAATTGATTGGGCGTTTTCAAATTATTCAAAAAAAGCCTCTTGTGATCCTTGATGTCGCACATAACCCACATGCCGCAGGCTATTTAACACAACAATTGGAAAAACTAAAAATGGAATATCCAAGTATTAGTGAAGTTAGATTTGTTGTTGGTATGCTTAAAGATAAAGATATTAAAAGTACGTTGTCCATTTTAAAAGGTGATAAATGGTATTGCGCTTCACTTTATGGTGAGCGAGGTTGTAGCGCAGCAGTATTAAAACAGCACTTATTAAGTAAAGGTGAGCTTAATATATCAACATTTGATACAGTTTCTACTGCTTATCAAACAGCAATTCAAGATGCTAAAGAGGATGATATTATTGTGGTATGTGGCTCATTTCATACGGTATCAGAGGTTTTAGCTGAAACAGAGCATTAAGTGAAATTGAACATGGTGAACAATCAAAAAATTAGCCCCAAAAACCAAAATAAAGTAAGGAATCGCCTTGTAGGTTTTGCTACATTATTGCTTATTATCGCAGCAATTATCCCTTCCATTATAACGGATAAATCCAACTTACGAACTTCGACAACACCTATTTTGCAACCAGAAGTGATTACTCAGCAAAACCGTGAAGTAGAATCCCCAGATGATTTTGATGACAATTTAACCAGTGATAGGTCAAAAGATTCTTATATATCAGACTCAGAGCAAAATCCAAGTTCATTTGTTTCGCCAGATATTGTTGATATCGACACTTCAACAACGATAGCTAATTCTTCAACTTCGCAACAAGAACCTAAACCTTATATGATCCAGCTTACTGCTTTGAAAAATAGGCAAAAAATAGAAGAATTAGTTGCATTATTAAGGTTAAATAATTATAACGTTAGAACAATACCACAAAAGCCTGAACCTGATCAGTTAATTAAGTTACAGGTTGGCCCATATGCTAATAAAAAGCAAGCAGAACAAGTCATTATTAACTTAAGTAATCTAACAAAATTAAAAGGTATGATCGTTGCTAATTAAGTTCTGTTTTATTGGTTGCTATCGTTTTTTTATGTTGTAAACAGTAATTAAAATAAAATATTATTAATATAAAATTGTGAATTATTATGTTGAATTGGATTGATTTTACGATTATCGGAGTGATTGCATTCTCGGCATTGATTAGCATTGTGCGAGGATTTATACGAGAAGCATTATCATTAATTAGTTGGATCTTAGCTTTTTTTATTTCCAGCCGATTTTATATCTATATTACCGATTATTTAACTTATTTTGATAGCGATATAATACGTATTGCAGTAGCTATTGTTCTCCTTTTTATTACTACACTATTGGTTTGTGCGATAGTGTCTTATGTTATTGGTCAATTAGTTCAAAAAACCGGATTATCTGGCACTGATCGCATATTAGGTATCTGTTTTGGTGTGCTACGAGGAGTTTTAGTTGTTGCTGCAATACTCTTTTTAGTTGATACTTTTACACCGTTATCGCAATCACCTTACTGGGTGCAATCGCAGCTAATTCCACATTTTCATTTTATTATTCGTTGGTTTTTTGATTTTATACAGCAGTCTTCTTCTTTTTTAGTACAATAAATCGAGGTAACTATAGCATGTGTGGTGTCGTTGGTATTGTAGGGTGTAGTACTGTTAATCAATCGATCTATGATGCATTGACTGTTTTGCAGCATCGAGGGCAAGATGCCGCAGGGATTGTGACTATTGATAATCAAAATCGCTTTCGTTTACGCAAAGCAAATGGCTTAGTTAGAGATGTGTTTCAAGAACATCATATGCAACGGTTGCAAGGTAATTTGGGCATAGGGCATATTCGTTATCCAACAGCAGGTAGTTCCAATCCATCCGAAGCGCAACCATTTTATGTTAATTCACCTTATGGTATTGCTCTTGCCCACAATGGAAATTTAACCAATACTGAAAAAATACGCAATAAAGTATTTGAGCTAGCAAGAAGGCATATCAACACGAATTCTGATTCTGAAGTTTTACTCAATATTTTTGCTCACGAACTCGACAAATTCCCAACTTATCCTCTAACCGCAGATAATATTTTTACCGCAATACATAATGTACATAATATTATTAAAGGCGCATATGCTTGTGTTGCGATGATTATTGGTCATGGTCTTGTTGCTTTTCGTGATCCTTATGGGATTCGCCCTTTAGTGATAGGCAAACGTACTCTTGAAAATCAAAAAGTCGAATACATGGTTGCATCTGAAAGCGTCGCATTAGATATTCTTGATTTTGAATTTATGCGCGATGTCGAACCAGGCGAAGCCATCTATATTACTCAAGATGGCCAATTATATTCTCAACAATGTTCTAACAATCCTCAATATTACCCATGTATTTTCGAATATGTTTATTTTGCAAGACCAGATTCATTAATGAATGGTGTATCGGTTTATCAATCGCGTATTTTGATGGGGCAAAAGCTTGGGCAAAAAATAGCGAGAGAGTGGAAAGATATTGATATTGATGTTGTCATCCCTATCCCCGAAACATCATGCGATGCGGCATTTGAAATAGCACGTATTTTAAACAAACCTTATCGCCAAGGATTTGTTAAAAATCGCTATATTGGTCGCACTTTTATCATGCCAGGACAAAGCACACGTAAATTATCAGTAAGAAGAAAACTCAATGCGAATCGTATTGAATTTGAAGGCAAAAATGTACTATTAGTTGACGATTCTGTTGTTCGTGGCACAACCTCAAAGGAAATTCTTGAAATGGTGCGTTCAGTTGGTGCCAAAAAAGTTTATTTAGCATCTGCTGCACCAGAAATTAGACACCCCAATGTTTATGGGATCGATATGCCTGTTGCCAGTGAACTTATTGCCTATAATCGAACGGTTGATGAAATAGCAAAAGATATTGGTGCTGATAAACTTATTTTTCAAGATTTATCTGATTTAATTGATTCAATTACACAGCAAAATCCTAATATTCATCATTTAGAGTGTTCTGTTTTTGATGGAAAATATATTACTGAAGGGATTGATGATAACTATTTGTCATTATTAGAACAAAAAAGAACTGAAAGTAAAAAATCTTCAGAATCTAAAGAGCCTGAAAACTTAGAGATTTATAATGAAGGACAATAAAACAACAATAGCTGTTGTAAAAGAGCAGAAATATTACATAAAGACCTAATCCCAAAATTTAAGTTTTTATTGAAATAGTATTTTTAGCTTATTATTTTTAACATTTTTTATGTCATCCTACGTAAAATATGGGCGTTATTTAATCATTGTTTTTCATAAAGATATAATCAAATGTAATGAAATTAGCAAAAAAATACAAATTAATAAATTGAATTATATAAAGAAATTCTAAACTAATAAAAAAAGATCAAAAAAAGTAATAAAATATTTTGATAAATGACTTTTTTGTAATAGAATTGCAAAACTTAAGTAAGCTTTGTAAAGAAATGTAAAGCACAAAAGAAGAAACCGTGCTCTAAAATATATTAATAAATAATAACATTGATATTTAATAAAGATAAATTGATATTGGCTATAAATTTTATGTTATGGGCATTGTCGGTGGAATATAAGGACTATTAAGATGAGAAAGAATCTTAATTTAACAATTATCTCTGCATTTGTAATTGCCACATTAAGTTGGCAATCTGCTTATGCTACTGATGCTCAGGTATCGCAAGGTCCTGTAGATAGCAATGCGATAATTGAATTAAAAGATGGCTCAAAAGCTCGTGAAATGATTAATAATCAGCAACGTAGTCTTTATCAGATTGCGCTTTTAAGTAGTATCTCTATTTCAGAATTACGTGCAATGAACGCCGGGCGTTTTGATAAAAAAGATGTTGTTAATGTCGGTGAGCGCATTGTTTTGCCTGAAAACTCTCCTTTATTGCCGGCAATTAAAATAAAAGATGACAAAGATGACAAACATGTTAATTTGCCTCAGCTTGGTTCAGATGATAACTATGATGTAAAAAAAGACAAAGATGCACTTTCAACGCAAATTGCTTCAACTTTGCAAACTTTAGCTAGTCAGGATTGGAAGCAAATCACTTCGCCAGACAACGGTGGTTTATCAGGGCATTTAAAAAATAAAGGTAGAGATTACGCCGAAAGTTATGTACGCAATGGAGTTAAAAGCCAAGTTGTTGATCCAGTTCGTAATGCTGTACAGGATTTTTTAGGGCGTTTTGGTACCGCTCAGTTGCAATTTGATCTGAGTGATAAAGGGGAATTTAATAACGTTAACCTAAAATTATTTAGCCCATTATATGATTCTGAAGATACATTAATATTTAGCCAAATATCATTTCAAGAATATGAGCATAAGCGCCGTATAGGTAACTTTGGTATTGGTCAACGTTGGGATGTTGCTGATAAAACATGGTTACTTGGTTATAACGTATTTTTTGATCATGATTTCCAGCGTGATCACAACCGCTTAGGTATTGGTGCTGAAGCGTGGAGTGATTACATGAAATTTGCGGTTAACTATTATCATCCATTATCTGATTGGAAAGATTCTAAGGATTTCGATGATTACTTAGAACGTGCAGCAAGGGGATTTGATGTTCGCTTCCAAGGGTATTTACCACAATATCCGCATTTAGGCGGATCACTGATGTATGAGCAATACTATGGTGATAAAGTAGCTTTATTTGGTAAAGATAATCTACAAAAAGATCCAAGAGCTATTACTGTTGGTCTTGATTATACGCCAGTTCCTCTTTTCACGATTAAAGCTGAACATAAACGTGGTCAAGATAATAAAAAGGCAACTAAAGCAGAATTAACGATGAACTATCGTATAGGCACGCCATTAAAAGATCAATTGGATCCAGATATGGTTCAATCAGCTCGTTCTTTAAAGGGTAGCCGTTATGATTTAGTTGACCGTAATAACTATATTGTTCTTGAATATAAAGAAAAGAAAATGTCTGTCGATCTAGGGCTTGAACAAACGCAATTGATCGAAGGACAAACTTATCCATTAAGTATTAGTGTTCATAATGCTAAGGATTTATCAAGCCTAGTATGGTCTGGTGATATGCTAGAAATTGATGCTGGAGGTGGTTTTTTATGTGCAGCAGCAGGGGCATGTTCTGCTTCTTCATGGCTTAATCCTCCTACTGATACCAATAACTGGCAAATTGTTGCACCAAGTTATGTTGATCAAAATGGTCAACGTCGTCCAGTGAGCACAAATGGTAAATATTCTTTATCGGTATCAGTTACAGATAGTCGTGGTAAATCCGCAACATCTAATGCAGTCAGCTTTGAGGTATTGCCCGATCCAGCAATGCGTAAAGTTGGCGTCTGGGCAGTTGATAGTTCAGGGAATAAAACAACCTTGGCGACTCAAAGAGCTGATGGTTTAAGTAGTTTGACAGTATTGGCAACGCTTGTTAAGCCAAAGGTAGATAACGGTTCAGTCAACTCATTTGATGATGTAGATGGCTTTAGTGATAATGAAATAATGGATCGTATACCGGGAACATTTAATGAATTTTCAGCGTTATGGACTGCAACGAGTAACGGTGAAAAAATAGCTTTAATTAATGGTACATCGGGCGATGTGAACGAGTGTCCAGAACAAAAACCTTGCGTGATTGTTAAATCATTTGAAAAAGTTGCAAAAGGTCAAAAAGTGTCATCTGATGCATCAACAGCTGCGGGTATAGAAGTGATTGGTGACAGTTATACTTTAGATGTGGCTTCAAATATTGAGGGAATAGTTGATTTTTCAATTTCGTTAGATCAATACGGTTTTGGTTCATCATTTAATAAAGCTGCTGTTAATTTTTCTGGCGGTAAATCAGGTTACATTGAAGTTTGGAAGGCAGATGGAACATTAGTTGCTAAAAGTGAAGGGGCTATACTTCAGTTTACCCCAGCAGGACCAAAAGAATGGTTAGTTGGTCATGAATACTATGTTAAAGCGTTTACCACAAACAATACACCAATTGCTGATCCGTTTGTTATTTGGTCATTAGTTGGTTCAAATGATAAAGCTTGTCCTGGTACTCATGCGACTTTATTGGAACATGATGTTATTAGTCATCCTAAAGGACCATGGTTTAACGTTGCTATGGGTAAAGATGCACCTTACAAAATAAGGGGGATAAATGACAGTTATGCAACATCAGGCACTAGTATTCAAGCTGTAGCAGATGCGCCAACCAGTTTATTAGATTTCAGCCCAATTTCGGCACCATCTTCTGCGTGTGCAGGCGATCAAGGATTTAAATTACAAGTAACTGTCTTGTAATAGAACAAGAATTTTGATTACCGAGCCATATCGTTAATCAAAAGGAAACACCAGTAAAAGTGGTGTATTTATATAAATACAACATGTTAATTGATAGAAAAATAGGAAGTTAAACATGAAAAATTTTACAGTAAAAAAAGTTGCGTTAGGCTTGCTTTTGGCTGGCTATGCAGCAAGTAGCGCATTTGCAATAGGTGGGACAACCCAAGCAGTTATCGCCGGTAATGCACCTGTAATGAAAGCTGACGACTCATCAGCAGAGCATACAATGGCGGTCTCTTTCAAACGTGATGGCCGTCTTCTTACTAGCAACGACACGCTTAAAGTTAACGATACAATTCACATTCAATATAAATTGATCGATGCAGATGGTGATACAGATACTTCAGGAATAAAAGACTCCTTAAAAGTTTTTGTTAGAGATACAAATAATCAATGGGTTACTGTACCTGTAACAGCCAGTGCAACGTATAATAATGACGGAGTAGGTGAAATTTCATTCGCTATTACTAACGATTTTGCTGGTAAAACTGAAATTGGTTTTAAAATTTTAGAAAGAACAGATTTTGGTTACCCTCTATCAAACCAATGGATAACTGTAAGTGATATTTTTGCTAGTAATCCTCCAGATGTAACGCCAACTGATCCGACTAACCCGGGTCCAGGTCCAGACAACCCAGGTAACCCAACAGATCCAACAGGTCCTGGTAAGATTGATCCTAATCACCCTGGTCGTGGACCAATTGAATCTGATTCGTATCAAGTCTATATTTACAAGTTAGATGCAGCTGGTAATCTAGAAGAAGCCGTTGATTATGCAACTACAGCGGTTAGTCCTAAATATGGTGAAAAATTTGCGGTAGTAGTGAAGGATACAGCAGATAATGGGGATTATACCTCAAGATATACTTATGAATGGTACGTAACTGGTGCATATGAGGGAGTAAACGCAGCAGATGCAGTTGCTCTATCTGGCGCATATAATAAAGTAGGGGTTAACGATGCTATCTTATTAGGTTCAGATTCTGGAGCTAAGCATAATAGCCTGTACTCAACAGATTATAAGGCTGGTATTCAAGGTTATAAACTTGCAGTTAGAACAAAGTAAGTTAAGCCATGTTGCTATCAAAAACCACTCTTTTGAGTGGTTTTTTTGTTAGTGATGAAGCATTACTTTGTATGCTTTATATTATCGAAGCTTTGTTATAAAATAATTATAATTTGAATTTATTGTTATAATATATGATTATTCCTTGGCAAGACCTCGATCCACAAACATTAACTAATCTAATTGAATATTTTGTATTACGCGAAGGTACTGACTACGGTTTACAAGAAAAATCACTACAAGAAAAGGTTGATGAAGTTAAACTGCAATTAATTAATGGCTCTGTTGCAATTTTTTGGTCGCAATTGCACGAAACAATGGATATTAAGCCAATCAAATAATGGTTAAAATGATTGTTTGTATATAATTTATTGTGTAACTTTGTTATAGTGTTATTGTTGTAAATTAAATGGAGAGGTGGGAATAATGATTGGTAAACAGCAATCGGATACAACGTTAGAATGGTTTTTATCTCATTGCCATATTCATAAATATCCAGCTAAGAGTACTCTTATACATCAAGGCGAAAAAGCAGAAACTCTCTATTACATTTTAAAAGGTTCTGTAGCAGTATTGATTAAGGATGATGAAGGTAATGAAATGATTTTATCTTATTTAAACCAAAATCAATTTTTGGGCGAGTTGGGACTTTTTGAAGAAGGTACTGAGCGAACTGCTTGGGTTAAAGCCAAAACAAGTTGTGAGGTTGCAGAAATTTCATATAAAAAATTTAAACAGCTTGTTCAAGTCAATCCAGATATTTTAATGCATCTTGCCAGTCAAATGGCAAGTCGATTACAAGTCACATCTGAAAAAGTCAGTAATTTAGCCTTTTTAGACGTTGCTGGGCGTATTGCGCAAACGCTTTTAAACCTTGCTAAACAACCTGATGCTATGACACACCCTGATGGTATGCAAATAAAAATTACACGCCAAGAAATAGGTCAAATTGTTGGTTGTTCGCGTGAAACGGTGGGGCGAATTTTAAAAATGCTTGAAGATCAGCATTTAATCTCAGCTCATGGCAAGACAATTGTTGTTTATGGTACGCGTTGATTGACCAAGATGATATAATTAATACAATGATTAATACAATACGAGATATCGCATGACACAAAAAAGAGGTATTCCAAGTCATGTGGCTATAATTATGGATGGTAATGGTCGTTGGGCTCAGCAACGTAACCAGTTACGCGCTGTTGGTCATCGGGCAGGATTAAAAACGGTGCGGAAAATTGTGGCTTACGCGGCAACTTTAAAAGTTAAAGTTCTTACTTTATATGCATTTAGCAGTGAAAACTGGAGGCGCCCACCCAATGAAGTTTCCGCTCTAATTTCCCTTTTTATCTATGCATTAAAACGAGAAATCAAAAGTTTGAATAAAAATAATGTTCGCTTGAATATTATTGGTGATATATCTCGTTTTAGTGATAATTTACAAAATATGATTATTCAAGCGCAAAATTTAACCAAAAACAATTCGGGTTTAGTACTAAATATTGCCGCCAACTATGGTGGGCGTTGGGATATTTTGCAATCGGCAAAAAAAATGGCTACCCAAGTGACTAAGGGTGAGATCACTTTAGATGAAGTAACAGAAGATCGTTTTGCTTCAATAATGTGTATGGGAGAATTTCCTGATGTTGATTTAGTTATCCGTACTGGGGGAGAATATCGAATCAGTAATTTTTTGTTATGGCAGATTGCTTATTCTGAACTCTATTTTACCGATACTTTATGGCCTGATTTTAACCAAACTTTATTTGATGAAGCAATCAATGCATTTAATGCCAGAGAGAGACGCTTTGGTGGCATTCGCAATTAAGGATCATTTATGTTAATTCATCGTATACTTGCTGCAGCTGTGCTTATTCCACTTGTCATAGTCGTTCTTTTTTTTGTTCCTTTATCTGTATTTTCTCTAACTATTATTTTGGTCTGTGGATTAGCTGCATGGGAATGGGCTCAGTTTCTTCATATTACTAAAAAACATTCAAAATTAATATTTGCTCTTTCAATCGTTATTTTATTAACTATACTTTATTTGATCCCAAATTCAGTTGAATTAAAAATAAAGCTATACACTGTGATTTTATCTTTATCAATTATATGGTGGCTAATTGCTTTGTATTTGGTGGTTAGTTATCCAGATACAACCAAATACTGGAGTGATTCAACGGTTATTAATTCAACTTTTATAAAGCTACTATTTGCTTTTTTTACGATAGTGCCATTTTTTATTGGTATGATTGAACTAAGAGCAATTAACTATATGTCTAATTCTTATACTGGTGCAGTTTGCTTACTTTATGTTTTTGTGTTGGTCTGGGCAACAGATACAGGTGCTTATTTTGCTGGACGCGCATTGGGTAAACGAAAATTAGCTGCAAAAGTTTCTCCAGGTAAGACCATAGAAGGTTTTATTGGTGGTATAAGTGTGGCTATCATAATTAGTATCATTGCTTATATGCTTAATTTATTTGATATGACATTTAGTACATTTTTTATTAGCTCTTTATCGGCAATTTTTGTTTCGGTTTTAGGTGATTTAACTGAAAGCATGTTTAAGCGTGAAGCAGGTATAAAAGATAGTGGTCACTTAATTCCAGGTCATGGTGGAATTTTAGATCGTATTGATAGTTTAACTGCTGCTGTTCCTGTTTTTACTACATTATCTTTTTATTTATTATAAATGGAGATTGATTTTGCTGTGGTCACTGTTATTATTTGTTATTACGATTAGTATACTAGTTACTATTCATGAGTTTGGGCATTTTTATGTTGCTCGCTTATGTAAGGTTCAAGTTGAATGTTTTTCAATTGGTTTTGGTAAAAAATTATGGTCACATAAATTTTCAAGTGGAACAGAATTGGTAATTGCTATGATTCCACTTGGTGGTTATGTTAAAATGTTAAATACCAGATCAACAGCATTATCAAGCAATAGCAATAGCAATAGCAATAGCTTGGCATTTGATCAAAAGAAAATTTGGCAAAGGGCTGCAATTATTTTTGCAGGTCCGTTTGCTAATTTTGTGTTAGCTTTAATAAGCTATTGGATTATTTTTTTAATAGGTGTAAATGTTTATCCTGTTAAAATAAAGGAAGTGATACCTAACACACCTGCTTCCACAATAGCAATTCCAGTTGGTGCTGAATTGAAAACTATTGATAATATCAAAATTGAAACATGGCAAGATGTAAACTTGGCTTTAATCTCTCTAATGGGAAAGAATGATATGTCTTTCACCTATATTGATGGTACCAATAATAGCGATCAAAAAAAAGAAGTTAAGAAAAGTGTAGATATTAGCAATTGGTATTTTGATATAGAAAAAGACTCAGCTATTACCGCATTTGGTTTTGTTCCTAAAGAGGTGGAAATTTATCCAATTGTGAGTAAAATTGTATCAGGTTCGGCAGCAGAACGTGCAGGTTTGCGTGTTGGCGATAAAATTATTGGTTATAATGATCAGCTATATACAAATTGGCAGGTTTTTTCCAATACGATTAAAAAAGCTCAAACAATGATGTTGAAGGTCAATCGGGAAAACAAAGATATTTATCTTACACTCGTGCCAACCGTTCAAAAAAACGGGAAAGGTGTTGCGGGATTATATCCTACAACTGATGTAAAAGTTGTGCAATATGGTTTTTTCGAAGGGTTTAATAAAGGTATAGCGCAAACGGCGTTAACTACAAAGTTAACTATTCGTTCGCTTTATCAATTAGTAACGGGTGTTATTGGTCTAGAACATATATCTGGCCCAATAACAATAGCAAAAGGCGCAGGGCAAACAGCAAGTTATGGTTTTACTTCTTACTTATATTTTCTAGCCTTTATAAGTATAAGTTTGGGAGTTATCAATCTTGTTCCATTACCTATATTAGACGGGGGACATCTTGTTTTTTTATTACTTGAAAAAATAAGAGGGCGAACCTTATCAAATAAAGCACAAGAGCGTTTTTCTCGTATTGGCTTTTTTTTATTAATGGTAATAATGGGAATTGCACTATTTAATGATATTTTACGGTTGTGATGGAATGAGGGCATAAATATTTACGATGAAAATAAATAAATTACTTATAGCATCTTTGTTGCTTAGTACTACAGCAGTATATAGTTCTAACGCATTTTGTATTGATGATTTTGTGGTAAAAGATATCAAATTTGAAGGTTTACAGCGTGTTACTGTTGGGGCAGCATTGCTTGAAATGCCAATCCAAGTTGGTGATTATGTTAATGAAGCGGATTTAGGGCGTATAATTAAATCGCTTTATTCTAGTGGAAACTTTGATAATATTACTATTTCTCGTGATGGTGATCGGTTAATTGTTCATGTTCAAGAACGCCCAACTATTGCTAGTATAAGTTTTTCTGGTAATAAGTCAGTTAAAAATGACATGCTTAAGAAAAATCTAGATAGTTCAGGCATTCGTGAGGGTGAAGCTTTAGATCGCACTATGCTTTCAGGTATTGAAAAAGGCTTAGAAGATTTTTATTACAGTGTTGGTAAATATAATGCTCAAATTAAAGCTGTTGTAACTCCATTATCTCGTAATCGTGTCGATTTAAAATTAGTTGTTGCTGAAGGTAAATCAGCATTAATCGATCAGATCAATATTGTTGGAGCTAAGGCTTTTTCATCAGAAGAACTTATTTCACGTTTTACCTTGCGTGATGAAGTACCTTGGTGGAATATGCTTGGTGATCGTAAATATCAAAAACAAAAATTAGCCTCTGATTTGGATGAGTTACAAAGTTTTTATTTAAATCGTGGTTATGCTCGTTTCAATATTGAGTCAACACAAGTTAGTTTAACGCCAGATAAAAAAGGTATTTACGTTACAATTAATATCCATGAAGGTGAACAGTATAAGCTCTCTAAACTTGAGTTTATGGGTAATTTTGCAAATTATAAAGAAGCAATTGCTAAAATTGCTAACGAAAAAGTAACCGTTGGTGAGCTTTATAATGGTAAAAAAATTACTGAAATTGAGGATAGTATTAAACGTTTACTTGCTAATTTTGGTTATGCATATCCAAAAGTTTCCATTCAGCCAGAAATGGATGATTCAGAACATACGGCTAAATTAGTTGTTCTTGTTGATGTTGGTGAGCGTTTTTATGTTCGCAATATTAAGATAGTAGGAAATACCGTAACAAGCGAAAGCGTAATCCGTCGTGAACTTCGGCAAATGGAAGGAGCTTGGTTAAGTAACGGGTTAGTCGAATTAGGTAAAGAACGTTTAAATCGACTTGGTTTTTTTGATACTGTTGAAGCAAACACTGAGCGTGTGTCTGGTGTTGATGATCAAGTTGATATTATTTATAAAGTTGCTGAACGTAATACGGGTAGTATCAAATTTGGTGTTGGCGTCGGTTCTGATAGCGGTCTTAGCTTCAATGCAGGTATCTCTCAAGATAACTGGTTAGGCACAGGTAATAGTGTCTCATTTGATATTAACACTACTGATACAGATAAAACAGCGTCTGTTTCTATTGTTGATCCTTATTTTACTGTTGATGGTGTAAGTTTAGGCGGTAGCATTTACTATAACACCTATAAAAACGATGATAAAGATGATGAGTCAGAATATGCGAGCAAGACTTGGGGCGCTTCAGCTAATTTAGGTTTCCCTATTAGTGAAAATAATTTTGTTCGTTTTGGTGCCGAATACGCTAATCATAATTTGTCCGATATGCAAGCGCAATATAGTATGTGGCGTTATTTTGACTCCATGGGCGAAAATTTGAAAAATAAAAATTCTATTTCTTTCGATACTAATGATTTATTACTAAGCGCTTATTGGACATATAATTCTTTAGATCGTGGATTCTTCCCAACTGATGGCTTAAAAATGACAGCTAGCGCTAAATTCACTGCACCATTATTTGATAACCGATTCTATAAACTGGTTTCAGATGCCTCTTACTATTATCCGATTGACAATGACCATAATTGGATATTCTTAACGCGAGCAAGAATTGGCTATGGAGGTGGTTTTGGTGGTAAAGAGTTACCATTTTACGAAAACTTTTATGCTGGAGGAGCATCAGTATTACGTGGTTTTAAATCCAATACTGTTGGTCCTAAAGCAGTATATCTTAATAAAAGTGGTGTGTGTGATAGTTTAGATAATACCTCTGGGTGTACAAAATCAAAAGATGCAGTAGGCGGTAATGCTATAGCTTTTGCTAGTACAGAGCTGATTGTTCCAACCCCATTTGCGGGTGAAAAATATGCTGATAATATTAGGACATCGTTATTTTTTGATGCAGGGACTGTATGGGATACCGAATGGAAACTAAAAGGAAATAATATTCCAGATTATAGTTCTCCATCGGATATTAGAATGTCGGCTGGTATTGCAGTGCAATGGATGTCACCATTAGGTCCTTTGGTCTTTTCTTATGCTCAACCACTTAAGAAATATGAGGGTGATTCAGCACAACAGTTCCAATTTAATATAGGGTCTACATGGTAATTCCATGTTATAAATAAAAAACACATAGGTGATTAAAGTGAAGAAAATTATATCTATTCTTGGTGTTAGTTTAGCATTTCTTTTTGCAGGCGTTGCAAATGCAGAAATTAAAATTGGTGTGGTTGATGTTATGTCAGTTTTACAACGTATGCCTCAACGTGAATCGGTCGGTAAGGCGTTGGATAATGAATTTGAAGCAAGAGCCAAATCATTACAAGTCGAAGAAAAGAAAGCTGGTGATGCCGCTGCTCGCCTAAAAAAAGATGGCTTAACTTTGTCTTCTTCTGAAAAAGCTAAACTAAATAAGGTGATTTCTGATTTTGAAAATAAAGCGAAAGCTTTTTCAGCTGATTATCGTAAACGTGAAACAGAAGAAGCAGGCAAATTATTAACTAAAATCCAAGAAGCTGTTAAAGATATTGTTGAGACAGAAAAGTACGATCTTATCTTAAAAGCCGAAGCTACATTATCAGCTTCAGATGCGGTTGATATTTCAGATAAAGTATTGGCAAAGGTTAAAAAATAATGTTTGCTTTTCGTTTAGAGCAACTAGCTAAGCAACTTGATGCTAAATTACACGGTGATGCTGATTTAACTATCACTGGTATTGCATCAATGAAAAGTGCAATACCAGGTCAAATTACTTTTTTATCTGACAAAAAATTACAAAATAATTTGTTAGAGTGCAAGGCTTCTGCTGTTGTAATGACAGAAGAAAGCCTTAAATTCTGGCATGGTGCAGCTCTGATTGTTAAAGATCCATATCTTGCATATGCAAAATTGGCACAATATCTTGATACTACGCCTGCTCCAGCTAAGGATATCGCTAGCTCAGCAGTGATTGATTCAACAGCTAAATTAGGTTGTAATATATCAATAGGCGCTAACGCAGTTATTGAAAGCGGTGTAGTGTTAGGCGATAATTGCGTTATAGGTGCTGGTAGTTTTGTAGGTAAAAATACCACAATAGGTGCAGGAACAAAATTATGGGCTAATGTTTCTGTTTATCATAATTGTGTTATTGGCGACAATTGCTTAATTCAATCAGGAACTGTAATTGGTGCAGATGGATTTGGTTACGCTAATGATAAAGGTAAGTGGATTAAAATTCCTCAACTAGGTCGAGTTGTTATTGGTAATAACGTTGAAATTGGCGCTTCAACGACAATCGATCGGGGAGCGCTTGATGATACTATTATCGGTAATGGCGTTATTATAGATAATCAATGCCAAATTGCTCATAACGATATTATCGGGGATCATACAGCGGTTGCTGGTGGCGTTATTATGGCAGGGAGCTTAACTATTGGCCGTCATTGCTTAATTGGTGGTGCAAGTGTTATTAATGGGCATATGGAAATATGTGATCAAGTTACCATAACTGGTATGGGTATGGTTATGCGCCCAATTACTGAACCAGGGGTTTATTCATCAGGTATTCCATTGCAAGAAAATAAAGTTTGGCGAAAAACGGCTTCATTAGTTTTACATATTGACGAAATGAATAAACGTTTGAAGGCACTTGAGAAGAAACAGTGAAATGTCTCGACGTAAGCGGTTGCGGTCGGTATAATGCACGCCTATTTTTAAATTTTTTAGCTCAGTTATCGTTTTTATATAAATATGGGCAGATAATATTCAATAATTTCGAGGTATAAAGATGCAAGTTTCGGTAGAAACAACACAAGGTTTAGGTCGACGTTTATCAATTATAATTAAAGCTGAAGATATTACGAAAGCGGTTGATAAAGAACTTATTAATACGGCAAAAAAAGTACGTATTGATGGCTTCCGTAAGGGAAAAGTGCCTTTAAAAATTGTTGAACAACGTTATGGTGCTTCTATTTTACAAGATGCATTAAGTGACTTAATGCAACGAAATTTTGTTGAAGCAATTATTCAAGAAAAATTAAATCCGGCTGGTGCTCCAACTTATACACCACAAGAATATAAAAAGGACGAAGATTATACCTTTACTGTTGAATTTGAAGTTTATCCAGAAGTCAAAGTTGAAAATTTAGATAAAATTGAAGTTGAAAAACCTATTGCTGAAGTAGCTGATGCGGATGTTGAAACTATGATTGAAACCTTACGCAAACAGCAAGGTGTTTGGAAAGAAGCAGATAAAGAAGCTAAAGAGCAGTATCGTGTTACTTTGGATTTTGTTGGTAAAGTTGATGATGCCGAATTTGAAGGTGGTAAGGCTAATGATTTTGCATTAGTATTAGGGCAAGGTCGTATGATTCCTGGTTTTGAAGATGCAATTATAGGGCATAAAGCGGGTGATCAGTTTGAAATTAATGTGACTTTCCCTGACGATTATCATGCTGAAAATCTAAAAGGTAAGCCAGCTGTATTTGCGGCAACACTTAAAAAGGTTGAAGAGCTAGAATTGCCAGAACTTACAAAAGATGTCATTAAACGCTTCGGTATTGCTGATGGCACTATTGAAAGCTTACGATCTGAAGTTCGTAAGAACATGACAAGAGAGCTCAATGCGACAATTCGCAATAAAGTCAAAATTCAAGCTATTGATGGTTTGGTTAAAAATAATGAAATTGATGTGCCTGAGGCATTAGTTGACCGTGAGGTTGATGTATTACGTCAGCAAGCTTTATCTCGTTTTGGTGGTAATGTAAAACCAGGTATGGAATTACCAAAAGAATTATTTGAAGCTGAGGCTAAAAAACGCGTTGTTACTGGTTTGTTGTTTAGCGAAATTATTGAAAGCAATAAATTAACAGCAGATGAATCGCGTGTTCAGGCATTAATTGATGAAATTGCAACTGCATATGAAGATCCAAAAGAAGTTTTAGAATATTATCGTAAAGATAAAAAAGCGATGGATAATATTCGAGCGGTAGCACTAGAAGATCAAGTTGTCGATCTGTTGTTGGCTAGTGCCAAAGTAACAGAAAAGAATTATTCGTTTTCCGAATTAATGAATCAGCAAACAGCTTAACTTACTAGTCTTTTCATTTTATATAAAAAGATCACTATAAAGCCCAAATAAGAATTGTCTGTTTGGGCTATTTTGTTAATTAGGAGATAAAAATGCCTTTAGAATCATATATGGGTGTTGTTCCAATGGTTGTTGAGCAAAGTTCTCGTGGTGAGAGAGCTTATGATATTTACTCACGATTATTAAAAGAGCGAGTTATATTTTTGACTGGGCAAGTTGAAGATAATATGGCAAATCTGATTATCGCTCAAATGTTATTTTTAGAAGCTGAAAATCCTGATAAAGATATCTATTTATATATTAATTCACCTGGTGGTGTCGTTACTGCTGGCATGGCTATTTATGACACAATGCAATTTATAAAACCCGATGTCAGCACAATTTGTTTAGGACAAGCATGTTCAATGGGGTCATTACTTTTAACAGCTGGCACTAAAGGTAAACGTTATTGCTTACCTAATGCCCGTGTAATGATTCACCAACCATTAGGTGGCTTCCAAGGGCAGGCTTCAGATATCCAAATACATGCACAAGAGATTTTACAGGTAAAAAACCGCTTAAATAATATTTTAGCCATGCACACCGGTCAAGATATTAGTGTGATTGAAAAAGATACCGATCGTGATAATTTTATGTCTGCCGATAAAGCAGTTGAATATGGCCTAGTTGATGCCATATTTAGTAAACGATCTTAATATTAGGTAGGTGGTAAAAGTGAATAAGAAAAGTTCAGAAAAATTACTTTATTGCACTTTTTGTAGTAAAAGTGAGCATGAAGTCCGTAAACTTATTGCTGGGCCAGAATCTATTTATATTTGTAACGAATGTATAGGCTTATGCAATGAGATATTAAAAGAAGAAACGAAAAGTTCTCTTTCCTATGAAGAATTTATTAATAAGACACTGCCAACACCACATGAAATCAGAGAGCATCTTGATGAATATGTAATTGGTCAAGAGAAAGCCAAAAAAGTTTTATCTGTCGCTGTCTATAATCATTACAAACGATTACGTAATCATGCGAGTCGCGGTGATGTTGAATTAGGCAAAAGTAATATCTTGCTCATAGGACCTACTGGTAGTGGCAAAACGTTATTAGCTGAAACACTAGCTCGTTTTTTAGATGTGCCTTTTGCCATGGCTGATGCGACAACATTAACTGAAGCTGGTTATGTTGGTGAAGATGTAGAAAATATTATTCAAAAATTATTACAGAATTGTGATTATGATGTTGAAAAAGCCCAGCGGGGTATTATCTATGTTGATGAAATTGATAAAATTTCACGAAAATCAGATAATCCATCTATTACCAGAGATGTATCAGGCGAAGGCGTTCAACAGGCTTTGTTGAAGATTATTGAAGGTACTATTGCTTCAGTTCCTCCAAAAGGTGGGCGTAAGCATCCTCAGCAAGAGTTTCTACAAGTTGATACTTCAAAAATTCTATTTATTTGTGGTGGTGCATTTAGTGGATTGGATAAAGTCATCGAAAATCGTGTATCAACTAATACAGGAATAGGTTTTGGTGCTGAGGTTAAAAGTACTAAAAATAAAGTTTCTGAATCGGAACTATTAGCTCAAATCGAGGCTGAAGACTTAGTTAAGTTTGGCTTAATTCCAGAGTTTATTGGAAGATTACCTGTTATTGGTACATTATCTGAATTGGATAAAAATGCCTTAATTAATATACTAACTGAACCTAAAAATGCCCTAACTAAGCAATTTAAAACGTTAATTGAGTTAGATGGTGTAGAGCTTGAGTTTACTAAAGAAGCTCTAGATGCTATTGCTATAAAGGCGATGCAACGAAAAACAGGAGCACGAGGTTTGCGTTCAATTGTGGAAAATATATTATTGGATACAATGTATGACTTACCATCAATGAATACTATTAAAAAAGTGATTGTAGACAAAGATACTGTTGAAAGATCTCAAGCTCCGAAATTAGTACATTGTGAAAGTGATGAACTTTCTGCTTAAAATATAAATTTGCCATCATAAATATGATGGCAAAACATGTAAACTAAGAATTAGTACTAAAGTTGCCAATACTGCTAATAATGTTTCATAACTAGTGTAATTTTAATCAAAAAAGATAGGCTTGAATATCTAAAAACGATCCCAATATTTATCTAATGGGTTTGTACTACTAGAGAGAATAAAATGAATATAAAACGAACTAAACATATAATTATGCCTATTTTACCATTACGTGATGTTGTTGTATTTCCTCATATGGTAATCCCTCTCTTTGTTGGTCGAAGTAAATCAATACGTTGCTTGGAAAGGGCAATGGAAATGGATAAACAAGTCTTTCTTGTAACCCAAAAAGATCCATCTCAAGATGATCCTGCTATAGATGATTTATATGAAGTTGGAACTGTAGCTAATGTTTTACAGCTACTAGAATTACCTGATGGAACAGTGAAGGTTCTTGTTGAAGGTGTTGAACGAGCAAAAATGCTTGATGTAGTTGAGCATGACGACAATGAATTTTTCATTGCTGAGGTTAAACCATTAAGTGAAACAAAAATGGCTTCAGATATAAGTGAGGCTATGATTCGCTTAACTTTATCTAATTTTGATGAGTACTCAAAGTTTAATAAAAAAATAGCTCAGGAAGTGGTTGATTCTATTCGTTTACTTAAAGAGCCATCTCATTTAGCTGATTCTATTGCTGCTACTCTATTTTTAAAAGTTAATCAAAAACAAGAGATTTTAGTAACAGTTAACCTTGCTAAACGTTTTGAATTGCTTATTTCATTGATGGAATCAGAAATTGAATTATTACAAGTTGAAAAAAATATACGGCAACGAGTTAAACAGCAAATGGAAAAAGCTCAAAAAGAGTATTATCTCAATGAGCAAATTAAAGCTATCCATAAAGAATTAGGTGATATAGATAATAAGACTGATGAATACGAAGAGCTAAAAGAAAAAATCACTAAAGCTAAAATGCCAAAAGAGGCTGAGGATAAAGCATTAGCTGAACTTAATAAGTTAAAAATGATGCCAGCAATGTCCGCAGAAGCAACGGTTGTTCGAGGTTATATTGATTGGATGATTCAAGTTCCTTGGTATAAGTGTAGTAAAGTTAGAAAAGATATTGAAGGGGCACAAAAAGTTTTAGATAAAGATCATTATGGACTTGAACGTGTAAAAGATAGAATTTTAGAATATTTAGCAGTTCAAAGTCGCGTTAATAAAGTGAAAGGACCTATTTTATGTTTGGTTGGTCCCCCAGGAGTAGGTAAAACATCACTGGGTCAATCGATAGCTAAAGCAACAGGACGTCAGTATATTCGTATGGCATTAGGTGGCGTGCGCGATGAGGCTGAGATTCGAGGGCATAGACGCACTTACATTGGTTCGATGCCAGGTAAATTGATTCAACGTATGGCAAAAGTGGGGGTTAAAAATCCATTATTTTTACTAGATGAAATTGATAAGATGGCAACTGATATGCGTGGTGATCCTGCATCAGCATTATTAGAAGTGCTTGATCCAGAACAAAATAATGCATTTAGTGACCATTATTTGGAAGTTGATTACGATTTATCCGATGTAATGTTTGTTGCAACTGCTAATTCTATGAATATTCCAGCGCCATTATTGGATAGAATGGAAGTTATTCGCCTTTCTGGTTATACGGAGGACGAGAAGCTGAATATTGCTAAGCAACATTTGATCGCTAAGCAGATAGAAAACAATGGCTTAAAATCAAGAGAAATTAGTATTGATGACTCAGCCATTATTGGAATCATTCGTTATTATACGCGCGAAGCAGGCGTTCGAGGCTTAGAAAGAGAGATTGCAAAAATTTGCCGTAAAGTTGTTAAAAAATTGGCGTTAGACAGCAAATTGAAGAAAGTAACTGTGACACAGGATAACTTAAAAGATTTCTTGGGGATACAGCGTTTCGATTATGGTAAAACGGATAATGAGAACCGAATCGGTCAGGTTATTGGTCTTGCATGGACAGAAGTAGGTGGTGACTTACTTACTATTGAATCAGTAAGTGTAATAGGTAAGGGAAAATTAACTTATACAGGCTCATTAGGCGATGTTATGCAAGAGTCAATACAAACAGCCTTGACAGTTGTTCGATCTCGTGCAGAAAAATTGGGTATTAATAGTGATTTTTATGAAAAGCGAGACATCCATGTACATGTGCCAGATGGTGCAACTCCCAAAGATGGACCAAGTGCGGGTATAGCTATGTGTACCTCATTAATTTCAACATTAACAGGCAACCCTGTTTGTTCGGATGTTGCGATGACGGGTGAAATAACATTACGTGGAGAGGTATTACCTATTGGGGGACTAAAAGAGAAGTTATTAGCTGCTCACCGAGGCGGGATTAAAACGGTATTGATTCCAATGGATAATGTTAAAGATTTGGAAGAAATCCCTGATAATGTGAAATCTGAAATTGATATACGCCCAGTAAAATGGATTGATGAAGTGCTCACAATTGCGCTAAAAAATAATCCATTAGGTATAGAGCCAATAGATAAAAAAGTCACATTGAAGCAACCAGCGAAAAAAGCTATAAAGAAAGTAAAAAATAATGTTGGGAATTCTGTTAGATTAAATTAATCTATCTTATAATTTAAAAAAAGATCAACTTTATGTTGATCTTTTTTTTGAGGCTTAACATTCTGGCAATAGCCAATTTAGTTAAATGTGCTATACTTTCAAAATTCAACATTAGGTATATGGAGAATCGCAAGAAATGATGGAAACAATCCGAACAGCAGCAAATAATATTTTTGTTAAGATTATTTTTGCAATAATTATTTTATGTTTTATTTTTACAGGCGTCGGATTTTTGGGCTTTAGCGGTGGTAATAGCCTACGAGATCAGCAGCTGTACATAGCAAAAGTTGATGGTGAGGGTATTAGCAGAGCTGAATTTGAAGCCCAAGCAAGAGCTGTAA
Source organism: Gilliamella sp. Fer1-1 (assembly GCF_001690825.1). NCBI lineage: Bacteria > Pseudomonadati > Pseudomonadota > Gammaproteobacteria > Orbales > Orbaceae > Gilliamella > Gilliamella sp. Fer1-1. The sequence continues at coordinate 10,286 of NZ_LZGX01000024.1, read as the reverse complement.
CAGCAAAGGCTGGCGGTGATAGTTCTTTTATTAAGCAGATACGCCGTAATGTATTATCTCATCAAATTGATAATTATTTAGCTTATAAGTTTTCGCAAAGTATTGGTGTAGCTATTAGTAATGATCAGATTAAAAAGTTTATTAAGAAACAAAGAGACTTTTTCAAAAATGGTAAATTTGATAATCAAACTTATTTAAATCTTCTTGCTGAAAATCATTTCACTCCAGATAGTTATGCCGAAATTATAAGAACCGTATTACAACAACAACAAACTGTTAATGCTATAGTAAATAGTGGCTTTGTTTTGCCAAATGACTCCGAAATAGGCTCACTCAAAAATCAAACTAGAAATGTATACGCTACTTTAGTTGATACTTCTATTGGTGGTATTGATGAATTAAATGTTACGTTAGATGATGAACAAAAATATTATGATGAACATCCCAAAGAGTTTTTTAAAAGTGAACGAGTAAAAGTTAAATATATCGTGGCTTCTGAAGACTTAATAAGAAAAACAATTGTTGTTACTGAAAGTGATTTAAGAAATGAATATGATAAAAACATTAAAAATTATTCATATCCAGCAAAGAAAGCTTACAGTATAATTTTTGTAACCGATAAAGAACAAGCTAATAAAATTGCTAAAGAACTTTCTTCTGGAGCTGATTTCGAAAAGATGGTTAAAACGAACCAACAAGATAATCATACCTCTCCATATGGTGAGAACAGTTTTTTGGGCTGGTTTGCTGATGATGATTCTTTACCTAAATTTCTTAAAGATGCTAAGTTGAATAAAGTAGGTAAAACTTCCTTGCCAATCGCTGTGGATGATGGGTATGTGATAGTAAAATTGGATGGTATGCAACCTAAAAAATTTATGGATTATGATTATGCAAAATATCAAATTGATTCAAAGTTAACTAAGCAAAAAATACAACAAGCTTTAGAAAAGCAAGAAAAAATGATTAATGCTGCTTTGAAAAAATCTCCTAAGAACATTGAAGAACTTGCTGAAAAAGTTGGTCTTGAAGTAAGAACTTCGGATTGGATCACTTTCAATGATAAGTTTTCGATTGCTTCTCATCCTGAAGTGAGAGATGTCATTTTTAGTGACGAAATGATTGTTGATGAGAAAGCAACTAATAAAATTTCTGATTTAATAACAGCAGATAGAAATTATGGAAAGTATGATTTTGTTGTACAAACAGTTGATTATCGCCCTGAAGGCATTGCCCCTTTTGATGAAGTTAAAGATGAAATCCATAAAAAGCTTTTTGCAGAAATGGCTAAAAAACAATTTAAATCAAATATTGATAATGCATTGGTTCAACTAAATGAAAAAGGAAGTGCTAAAAACGTACAGTTTGCAAAAAAATATACGTTGAATCGAAATTCAACCGAAATTGATCAAAACGTTGTTAATATGGTTTTTAATTTACACCCTTTAGCATCAGGAAAACCTGTTTATGGTGCGGAACTTTTGGATGATAAAACAGCGTATATTGTTGCGCTAACTAAGGTAGATACACCAAAAGAATACAAAGATATTTCTTCAGAACTATTACCTATATTACTTAATGATATGCATTATTATCTTGCCACAGATATACGTTCTAAGGCTAAGATAGAAATTATGCCTGATGCAAATTTGTGATTTAACCTCCAAAATAGTAGAAATAATAGCAAAAATGGAAAGTCACCTAGGTGGCTTTTCTCATTTTTATTATTCATGAAATTTTTTCATTTGATTAAGTGAGATAGTTGTAAAGCAAATTTATTTGCGTAACTATTTTAAGAGGTTAATCAAATGAAAGTATTTCCATTATTATGTATTATGTTATCAAGCTTTATTTTTTCAAACACAAGTTTTGCCGATTCGGCTTCTACAACACCAGAGCCAATAAAACAGGAACAAAAACAAATTATTCAAGTAAATATAAATACTGCAACAGCAGAAGAGCTATCAAAAGTGTTGAGTGGAATTGGCCCGAATAAAGCTCAGAAGATTATAGAATATCGAGAAAAATTTGGGCCTTTTGTTTCAGTTGAGCAGTTAAAAGAAGTTTCAGGTATCGGACAGGCAACACTGGACAAAAATGCTGGTAAAATAACATTATAATTTATTATTTCCACCAATTGGTATTGGTGGAAATAATATTACGCTAATTATCGATAGGATCTACATCAATACTCCATCTCAATTTTGATGTTTCATTCCATTTAGCGATTGTTATTAATAATTGATCTAATATTTGTTGTAATTGTTGTCTATTTGTATGCTGAAGGAGTAATTGCCAACGATGGTAACCTGCTTTCTTAGGTTGGCTAGCTGGCATTGGTCCAAGTTGCCATAAAGCAGGCCCATAATGTACTTTTAACCAATCATGAATATGCTGTAAAAATGCAGGAGCATAATGGTTATTCCGATCTGCAGCACGAATTAATGCTTGGTAACTAAATGGCGGTAATTGTGTTTGTTGTCGCTCTTGCAGTGTTAGTTTAGCAAATTGTTGATAGCCTTTCGTTAGTAAAATGTTCAACAAGGGGTGATCTGGATGATGAGTTTGTAAAATAACTTCCCCCGCTTTTGCTTCGCGACCAGCTCTTCCTGATACTTGAGTATAAATTTGAGCAAATCGTTCAGTTGCACGAAAATCGCTTGAAAATAAAGTACCGTCGACATCAATAATTCCAACTAAAGTAACATCAGGAAAATGATGCCCTTTAGCCAAAATTTGTGTACCAACTAAAATATGTGCACCACCTTGTTGGATCGTTTGTAGATAGGTATCTAATGAACCTTTTTTACTAACTGTATCGCGATCAATACGGCTGATCTTGATGTAAGGAAAAAGCACTTCAAGTTGTTGTTCAAGTTGTTCCGTTCCGAACCCAATTGGCATTAAATGTGTAGAGCCACATTTTGGACACTGTTTCGGCACTGTTCTTGGCGTATCGCAATAGTGGCAAATTAGTTTTTTTTGTTTTTGATGAAATGTGTAAGGCCTATCACAACGGGGGCATTCGGCAATCCAACCGCAATCATGGCATATCAATAGTGGTGAAAATCCTCGACGATTTAAAAATAACATTACCTGATTATTGTTAGACAAATGTTTTTTTATTTGTTCAATTAAAGGTTGAGATAAGCCAGAAGTAAGCACTAACCCACGTATATCCAAAATCGATTGTTTAGCTAGTGTTGCATTACCTGCTCTTTCCGTTAATTGCAATAAATGGTATTTTTTGTTTTGCGCATTATTAAGTGTTTCAAGAGATGGGGTTGCTGAACCTAAAATAATTGGAATATTATTAAATTTAGCTCGAATAATTGCTAAATCTCGCGCATGATAACGCCAGCCTTCTTGCTGTTTATAGGAATTATCATGTTCTTCATCAATAATAATCATTCCTAGGTTTTTAAATGGGGTAAAAAGTGATGAACGAGTACCAACAACAATAGCATTTTCTCCATGTTTGCTTCTTAACCAAACGTTAAGCCTTTGCTTATCTGTTAATCCTGAGTGTAAAATATCAATAGGTGCATTAAAGCGTTGTTTAAAACGTTTTATTGTTTGTGGTGTTAAGCCAATTTCAGGAACTAATACTAACGCTTGTTTCCCTGCTGCTAAGATAGTCGATAGCACATTTAGATACACTTCTGTCTTACCTGATCCAGTCACTCCTTGTAGCAAAAATACCTTAAATTGGTTATTTTCTTCATTCACTGCATTTATAGCATGGGTCTGTTCTTTATTTAGCTGAATAGAGCTAATATTAGTCGAAAAATTTGTTTGCCATTGAACATTACTTGGCAGATAGGTGACTTGTTCTATAAGTTGTTTCTTTTGTAATTCGTTATACGTGGCACTATTTACATTCGTGTCAGGTATAGTATTATTTCTAAATGAAGATAATAATAGCTTTTGTTTTGGAGCACGAGATAGCAATTGCAGATCTATATGTTTTCCTAATACTGTTAATTGCCATCGTTTTGCCTCATCTTTGACTGCTTGGTGCCCTTGCCTGAGTAAAATAGGCATAGCATGGAATAAAACTTCACCAATAGGATAATGGTAATAACTAGCCGCCCACTCTAATAATTGCCAGATAGAAGGGGGAAAAACAGGCTCTGTATCAATAACTGTCGTAATTGATTTTAAGTTTTTTATATCAAACTCAGTTTTTTCATCAATACTAACAATAATTCCTATTATGTTACGTTTGCCAAAAGGCACTTTTACCCGCATTCCAATCTGAACAGGTTTCGCCAATTGGTAATCAAACAGTTGGTAAAGTGGTACAGGCAAGGCTATATGAGCAATAAGCATCAAAAATCACAAATGTTACGATTAATATAAAGCTATATTGTACGCAGTTTTTACTTAACCCGCAAAAGCTATCAAAGGCAATTTATTATTACAGAAAAATTTGTTTGTTCACCGAGATATATTAGTTGGTAAACTAATATGCAATAGTGGTAACTATTAGTAAAATTTGCTATCTTGGCTATAGTTAATGAGAATAAATTGTAAAGGATAAAATAATGCTCAAATCATTTTCGCATATTAATCAACATGGTGATGCTCATATGGTTGATGTTTCAGATAAGCAGATAACAATGCGAGAAGCAAGTGCTGAGTCATTGGTTTTAATGAAAACTGAAACACTGAATATGATTATTGATGGTAAACATCATAAAGGAGATGTTTTTGCAACGGCAAGAATTGCTGGTATTCAAGCGGCTAAAAAAACATGGGAGCTTATCCCGCTTTGCCACCCGCTTTTTTTGAGTAAAATTGAAATTAAAATCGAACCAGATCGAATAAACAATTGTGTTAAGATTCAATCTTTTTGTCGATTAAATGGGCAAACCGGTGTCGAAATGGAAGCAATGGTTGCCGCCTCTGTCGCTGCTTTAACTATTTATGACATGTGTAAAGCTGTACAAAAAGATATAGTGATTTCTCAAGTGCGCTTGCTGACCAAGAGTGGTGGTAAGTCGGGTGATTTTATAGCCTAAAAAGTTAGTAGAGATAAGATGAATAAAGTTATTTTTTTTGCACAAATTAGAGAATTAGTGGGAACTACGTGTGTTATGTTAGATGCTAATGAACTTTCAGTTTCTCATCTTATTGAGCAGTTAAGTCAACGCGGTGATCGGTGGCTATTGGCTTTTACGGAAAGTGCTGTTTTATGTGCAGTAAATCAAACTTTGGTTGATCTTGATTATATTATTCAAGAAAACGATGAAATTGCATTCTTTCCACCTGTAACAGGAGGATAGCATTATGGATCTTATCAAAGTTAATAGCGACCCTATTGATGTTAATCAGCTTAATGATTGGCTTTCTCAATTACCGCAAGATGGAGCTATTGTCACTTTTATGGGCAAAGTTCGTAGTCTTGAAAAGCAAACGATAAGCCTATTTTTAGAACATTATGCAGGTATGACAGAAAGAGTGCTAGCTAATATCGCAGCTCAAGCAAGAGAACGTTGGCAATTAAGCCGAATAGCAATAATTCATCGGGTAGGTGAAATTAATGCCAATGAGCAAATTGTTTTTGTGGGCGCGAGTAGTGCACATCGCTCAGATGCATTTGCTGCCACAGAGTTTATTATAGATATATTAAAGAGCGAAGCGCCTTTTTGGAAGAAAGAAAGAACACCTAACGGGCAAAAGTGGGTAGAAGCTAAAAAAACAGATAAAGAGGCATTGAAAAAATGGCATTAGATATAATTTAGGTTATAATGATACAAAGTTATATCATTCTTTTTAATGAGAGGTTATTAATGAAAAATTATTCGCCTAATGGTTCAATCATTGAACAAACAGGTAGCCGTATTCAAACATATATGAGCCATGTCTATGGTTGGATGACAGTTGGATTGTTATTAACAGCTTTGGTGGCTTGGTATGCATCTAGTAATGTTGAGCTTTTGAGCTTATTATACCGAGGCATGTGGATATTACTGATTGCTGAGATTGGATTAGTTTTTGTCATTTCTGGCTTAATTAATCGACTTTCTGGGGCTGTTGCGACAACATTATTTATGCTTTATTCCGTTTTAAATGGTTGTACGTTCTCAATTTACTTTATTGTTTATACTTCATCTTCGATAGCAAGCGTATTTTTTATTACAGCTGGTATGTTTGCTGCTTTGGCTTTTTACGGTTATACCACTAAACGAGATCTATCAGGATTTGGACGTTTCTTGTTTATGGGGTTAATTGGTATTGTCATTGCTTCAATAGTAAATATCTTTATGCATAGTCAGCCATTAATGTGGGCAATTACTTATATAGGTGTATTTGTTTTTGCTGGGTTAACGGCTTATGATACACAAAAACTTAAAGAGTTAGGTGATCAATTATCACAAGATGACCCCAATATGTTTAGACGATTTGTTATTTTAGGAGCATTAACGCTTTATCTCGATTTCATTAACTTATTTATTATGTTATTGAGAATCTTTGCCGATCGTCGATAATTTTTTTATTCCAATTAAGTGAAAAGGGCTCCTAAAGTGAGCCCTTTTTGTTAATATTTTATGAGAAATTTATTTAGCAGTGCTAGTTTGTTAAAAAGTTTCAGGAAAGAACCACTTTTAAGTATAAAATGCTGTAATATTCATATAATATAAAGTGAACTTCTTGATAACAAACACTATGAAAAAATTATACCCTTTTGTTCTAATTAATATCTTTATTTCATCAATAATAGCAATTCGATTCTTTCTTGTTCCTGAAGCCTCATTTCATTGGTCAGCAATGGTATTTTCAATATTTGCGGTATTAGGGCATTTCTTCTCTGCCTACTTGCTACTTTTAATTATTTGCACTCCTCTGCTTTTACTTAAGCAATTTATTCGTAATATCATTCTTGCTATTTTATTTAGTTTTTTCCAAATTGGATTATATATTGATACGATTGTTTTTGAACAATACCGGTTTCATATAAATCAATCTGTTTTATCGATGGTTTTTTCTGGTCAGATTGTTGATTTTTCAATGTTGACTTACCTTTTAATGCTTGTGCTTATTGTTATTTCATTTTGTGCAGAGTATTTCATTCTTTATTTTGTTAATAATAAATTGGTTTTATCGCAAAAAAAATCAAGAATTATCTTACTATCAACAATATTTCTTTTTAGTTCATTTTTGATTAGTCATGTAGTGCATATGATCGCATTTTATTATGCTTATTCGCCTATTATGGCAGTAAAAGAATATATTCCACTTTATCGCCCATTTACATCAAAAAAAATTATGAGTTTTTTTGATGAAAAAGGGCAAAGAAAAGTTGTGTATAATAAGGACAATAGTAATGCCAGTGTTTATTATCCAAAAAATCCACTGGTGATTAATCCAGATAATAATAAACCTAAAAATATTATGTTTATTGTTTTAGATTCTTGGCGATATGATACATTTAGTGAAGAAATTTCTCCTAATACATTTCGTTTTGTTAAGCAAAATAATGGTGTAGTTTTTGATAACCATTATTCAACGGGTAATGCAACACGTACTGGTATTTTTGGATTGTTTTATGGTATTCCTGGTACCTATTGGGATGCGTTTTTACGAAATAGTATTCCTTCACTATTTATTACTACATTACAGAAAGAAAATTATAATATTGGCATCTTTACGTCAGCTAAAGTTTCTGCTCCTGAGTTTGATCGAACCGTATTTGTCACTATCAAAAATTTAAGAATCAGTAGTAAAGATGGTTCGGCATCAAGTCGAGATAAGCAAATCACAGACGATTGGCTGGCATGGTATAAAACACGAGATGCTTCTAAACCAACATTTTCATTTTTATTTTATGATGCTCCTCACGCTTATGATTTCCCTGCCGATTCATTGGTAAAATTTAAACCTATTGGTGATTTAAATTATATGACATTGAATAATGACACCGATCCTTTGCCAATTTTTAATCGCTATAAGCAAAGTGTTTATTATGACGATTCTTTATTGCAAAATGTCTACGATGAACTAGTTAAATCAAACTCATTAGAAGACACAATAGTAGTCATTACTGGCGATCATTCTCAAGAGATGAATGATAATAAATTAGGATTTTGGGGGCATAATGGTAATTATACGGATGCGCAAACAAAAGTCCCTTTTATTATCATTGGAGGAAAAGAGTTAGAAAAAATCAAAGGTAATAGCAGAAAACTAACTAGTCATGAAGATGTTGTTCCAACCTTAATGAAACACTATTTATATGTGAAAAATGATATAAGTGATTATTCGACAGGTTATGATTTATTTAGCTCCATCGTCGATCGTAACTGGCTTTTAATGTCAAATTATAGTTCTTATGCGGTAAAGACATCTAGTAATATCTATCTTGTGAATCGATTAGGTATTAGTCATCATATGGATTTACATAATCGTGAAATTAATGAAACACCGAATTATCAATACATTTATGAGGCTATGAATCATATGCGCTATTTTTTTCAACCAGAGAAAAATAGTTTAAGCAATAAATTAGATTAAATTAGAGGAAATATCCGCCATTAGGCGGATAAATTATTACTAACGCACATCGGCGCAATTCAAGCAGTAAATATATCGATTTTGAGAGTCGTGAAACTTACTCCATAAAGAAACCTGCTGTTTAAGTTGTTTTGCTTCAGGTAGTTGTTCAAAAACTATTTCAGCAGTTGATTGAGGCAACATTGCTATCATATTTGAATAAAATGCATTAAACCAATTTCCATTTGGTTTTTGCCAGTCAATTTCGTAATCGGTTATATGAGCCAATGTTGCAGCCGTTTCAATGGCGTCATCGAAGTCACCTAATTTATCAACAAGCCCAATTTTGTTTGCCTCTGAGCCTAACCAAACTTGGCCTTGTCCTATTTTATCAACTTGCTCAGTCGTCATATTCCTTGCTTTTGCTACTAAAGAAATAAATGTTTGATAGCCATTGTCGATATTCATTTGAATTAGTTGATTCATTTCGGTAGGTAATTCTTGCGTTGAGCTATTTCCCGCTAACGGTGAGGTAGCTACTCCATCACTGTAAACACCAATATGAGATAATGACTTTTCAAATGTTGGAATAATACCGAAGATACCAATAGAGCCTGTAATGGTATTTGGGCTTGCAATAATGTAATCAGATGCGGTTGATATCCAATATCCACCTGATGCAGCCATTCCGCCCATAGAGACGACAACAGGAATTTTATAGCTACGTAATGCATCCAATTCACTACGGATTGCTTCTGATGCATCTACGCTGCCTCCAGGGCTATTTACTCGCAATACTACTGCTTGTATGTTATGTTTAGTTAAGTTTTTACGAATATTTCTTAATTGTTCTACAATGTCTTGACTACCAGCAATATTACTACTGTTTTCTCCATCGCTAATAGTACCGTTGACAAAAACAACTGCAATAAGTGGCTTGTTATCATTATCTAACTCTTTATCTTTTGATTTAAGTTGATAATCATAAATGCTTAATTGATGTTTCTGAGTCAATTCGGACTCAAACTGGTAGTTAGATGCAATGACATCAACTAATCCATTAGATATAGCATATTGAGCCATGTTTCCATTCGCTACTTTTAAATTAGCTAACATAGTATCTGGTGCTGGAACCAATTGTGTGTTAGCTTTTTTTCGTTGCGTTGATATATCGTCAAGATAGTTATTCCACATAAGTGTTAGCCAACGAGTCATATTGCTTTTTGCTTCTTCAGACATATCATTACGAATGAATGGCTCGATAGCAGACTTATAAGTACCCACTCTAAAAACGTGTGTGTTGATTTTTAAATTATCAAGTAGGGTTTTATAGTATAGGTTGTTGGCTGCTAATCCATATACATTAACAGCGCCAATAGGTGTCAAATAGATTTTATCTGCATAGCTTGCTAAATAATATTGGCTTTGATTAAAGCTCGAACCAAAAGCGTAAATTGGTTTATTAGCTTCGCTAAATTTAGCCAAATATTTACCCATATATTGAAGAGCGCTCATGTCTGCGCCAACAAAATTATCTAATTTTAGGACCATACTAGTAATCTTTGGGTCATTGGCCGCTTGAGCTATTTTTTGCGTCAATTCGAATAAACTATTTTCACGGGAGGTATTTATTTTTTTGCCGTAAATTTTATTTTGTAAGGCGTAAATTTCATCACTATAGAGTGTGTTATCAACAATAATCCCTTCAATATCCAAAACCAAAGTTCCATATTGTGGAACAATTTCTTGTTTTTGTGTTTCTTTGATTAATGTGATAACACTAAAAATTA
>NZ_LZGX01000023.1:0-13300 GCF_001690825.1 Gilliamella sp. Fer1-1 | reverse complement strand
AACAAATATTGTTTTTCCTGGCTTAACTATTGAATATTCAACCAACCAAGGAAAACAATGGCACCGTTATAATGAGCCAGTTAATATTAAAAAGGGTGAAACCGTTTCTGTGCGAAGTGTATCGCCAAATCAAAAAAGAACGAGTCGTATAGAGGAAGTAAAATAAGTTATGCTAATCTAATCAACTACTGTTATCCGTTGTTTGATGGATAACAGTAGGTATTTAAAAAGATATGGATAATGTTTAGTGCACGGTTTCCATCAACTCAGCATCATCAAAATCGTCATCGCTGCCATCTTCAAAATACGTGCCCCAGCCATCATAATTGATGCCAAACTGGGCGGTAAGGTTGATTATTTCAGCAATTTGCGCATTGATTAATTCAGCATTAAGCGGGCTTTCGGCAATAATATCAAAACCAATAACAACGTTGCCTGCATCATCTACATCTTCATCAGGATCGGTTGCCTCATAACCCAATTTATAGGCTTCTACTGCTACTTTTTCTAATTTATCAAAATCTTGCGATGAAACATGGTGTTCAATAATATAAAGCGCATGAGGATCGCTACCATCTTCTAATAGTTCTTCAATAATAGCGTTAGTATCTTGCTGAGCAAGAATAATTTGATCTTTCATAATATACCTTTTCGTGGTCATGCAATTTGTGTGGTATATTACACGTTTCAAAATAATTTTCGAGAAAAAAGTGATTGTTGATTTACATTCTCATACCACTGCATCAGATGGTGTTTTAACGCCAAGCCAACTTATCAAAAGAGCGGTGGATAATCAAATCGCTCTTTTGGCTATTACTGATCATGATACCGTTAAAGGTTTACCTGAAGCGCAAAAAGTGATTGCTAATGAAAATTTACCCGTTAAATTAGTGTGTGGCGTTGAAATATCAACAGCGTGGAAAAACAGCGAAATTCATATTGTAGGGTTGAATATTGATATTGAAAATCCACAGTTATTGGCATTGCTATCTTCACAAGAACAAGGACGCATTAATCGAGCGTTAGCTATAAGTGATAAACTAGCTAAAGTCAGTATAGAAAATGCTTATCAACAAGCACAACATTTTGCTAAAGGTGATATTGTTTCACGTGCCCATTTTGCAAGATTTTTAGTCGCTAACGGTTATGTTAAGGATATCAAAAGGGCATTTAAAAAGTATTTAGGCAAAGGAGGGTATGCTTATGTGCCAGCAACATGGTGCTGCATTGCTGATGCGGTTAACGCTATTCAAGCCGCAGGCGGACAAGCGGTACTTGCTCACCCAAGTCGTTACGATCTAACCTTAACTAAATTGAAGCTATTAGTCAGTGAGTTTAAAGTTTGTGGTGGTGTGGCAATTGAAGTTTCGCAAAGCCGGCAAACGCAAGATGATTTAACTCGATTAGCTAAATTAGCCAATGAATTTGACCTGTTGGCATCACAAGGATCGGATTTTCATGGCGTTGATACCTATTTAGATTTAGGTAAAACAACACCATTGCCTGGTAGCGTTACACCAATTTGGCATAATTGGTAACGCTAATAATAATGGGTTAAAAAGGTTTGATATTTACGTTCCATCAAATACTTGATGGTATCATCTTCAACATTAAAATTATATTGATATAGAACAATTATGAGCCAAACTTTTTATATTCACCCTGATAACCCCCAAAAACGACTATTAGAGCAAGTTGTTAATATATTAAATGATGGCGGTGTTATCGCTTTTCCAACCGATTCGGGTTATTCACTAGGGTGCTTGCTTGATAATAAACAAGGTGTTGATCGTATTTGTCAAATCCGCCAACTTGATAAGCGTCATCATTTTACGTTAATGTGCAGTGACCTGTCTGAATTGTCTTGTTATGCTTATGTGGATAATACCACTTTTCGGTTATTAAAAAATAATACACCAGGAAAATATGTCTTTATTTTACAAGCTAGCAAAGAAGTACCACGTCGATTATTGAATGAAAAGCGTAAAACAATAGGATTACGAATTCCAGATGATAAAATTGATTTAGCACTACTTGAATTATTAGGGCAGCCATTAATGACCACCACGCTGATTTTACCTAATGATGATCAGGCACAATCAGATCCCGACGAGATAGAAGATAAAATAGGCCATCAGCTCGATGCAATTGTACACGGCGGTTATATTAGCCAGCAACCAACCAGCGTAATTGACTTAACTAATGACTATCCCGAAATTATACGTAAAGGAAGTGGTGACACTAAACCATTTGAATAAGCAACCATTTTTTATTGTCGATATTTCGACAATAGTATAAATAGATAAAATGATACCTGAGAAGGTAACAGTGAGGATAATATGAAACATAGCAGATCTACATTTTCACAAGTTAGTAAAAAAAACAATAAAATCAATGAAAAAGATAATCAATCCAATAAAAAAACGAAAGCGTTTTGCCCAGCAAGCGTAGCTCGTAAAAATTTGCCACCTGATAATACTGAAAAACTACAAAAGGTATTAGCTAATTTAGGAAATGGATCGCGCCGTGAAATTGAGGCAATGATTGCAGCAGGTAAAATCAGTGTGGATGGTAAAATTGCTACGTTAGGCGATCGCGTTGATGTTAATGCTAATCCTAAAATACGTATTAATGGACATCTGGTTCAGCTTAGAAGTAAAGAAAAAGAAGTTTGTCGTGTCCTTGCTTATTATAAACCAGAAGGTGAAATCTGTTCTCGTAACGATCCACAGGGGCGAGCAACGGTTTTTGAACGGTTGCCTCGCTTAAAAAATGCTCGCTGGATTAATATTGGTAGACTTGATATCAATACTTCTGGCTTACTATTATTTACCACTGATGGTGAACTGGCTAATCGCTTAATGCATCCACGGCATGAAATTGAGCGTGAGTATGCTGTTCGCGTATTTGGTAATGTGACTGATCAACAGATTAACCAACTTCGTAAAGGGGTACAACTCGAAGATGGCCCTGCTTCATTTCAATCAATTAAAGCACAAGGTGGTGATGGACTTAACCAATGGTTTAATGTGGTTATCACTGAAGGTCGCAATCGAGAAGTTCGCAGAATGTGGGAAGCTATTGAAGTACAAGTTAGCCGATTGCTGCGTATTCGTTATGGCAATATCACTTTACCTAAAGGGCTGTCACGTGGAACGTGGATGGAATTAGGCATAGACTCTGTGAATTATCTACGTGAACTTGTTGGATTACCGCCAGAAGCCAAAAGCTTTACAACAGGATCATCGTCAGACAAACGTATAATAAGACCTAAGCGGGCTAAATTGACCAATTTGTCTAGAGCATCCCACGCGCCTCGCCAAGCGACAGCTAAAAAGCCAACTAGAAAATAACATGTTATAACTCTCAATAAAGTTCATTTTATTGAGAGTATTGTCTGATCACTTTATCTTACCTTTTATATTCTCTAAAAATAAGTATATTGATATTTTTTGAATAGAGACTATTTTTGTTCGCTTTTTTAGCAAAAATGGTTAATAAATTGTTTAAAATTTTCTATACACTAATTTGCACTAATTAATCGCAGATCAATTAGTTAAAAATAATAAAATGATTTTACCTGCAATGAATTGATAATTTAATTAAATCTATTTAAAGGAAATATTATGCGGATAGCCATAACAATTTTTTTTCTTTTTCTTTTATCTGCTTGTCATGCTCGAACGGCTGATCAAGCATATAAAGAAGGAAAGTATTTGGAAAGTATCAGTTTATTAACTGCCAGTATTGATGAAAAAGGTCAAGCAAAATTTGATAAAGGTAGAGCTGAAAAGTTACGCACTATAGTAAGTAATGTTATGGCTCATTATGAGGCGGATTTGGCTCACACAGCAAATACAGATTATCAACATCGTATTAACGCTTATCAAAGTTTACTTAAAATGAAAATGATGTTGAGCGATCGTTTTTATAGCCAAACTGTCAGCTTTTTTAATGATAAATACGATATCAAAAAGTTAGAAGAAACAATTGCTAAACAATATTATGATTATGGTAACTCTATAACTGGAACCGACAGCGAAAGTTACAGAAAAAGAGCTGATTTATATCAAAAAGGATTTGAGCAATATAACTATAAAAATATTGAAAACTTATATAAAAATGCAAAAACAAAATATATGCAACTTGCAGCTAAAGATTATTATAATCAAGGCAAAATGTTAGAGCAGCAAGGTAACTATAAAGCTGCAGCAGAGGCATTTAATAATGCTTCAGAGGTATACCAACCACTTGGGAAATACAAAGATAGTGGCAAGCTTGCTGTCGATAATGATCGAAAACATTGTGCACAAGAAGCAGAAAAATATTACCAGCAGGCACAACAACTCGCAAATACCGCAACGCACCGTTACGAATTTCGCGAAGTAGCCAAATACTATGCCTGGGCCGCTTCAGCTTACAGACAATACGGAGCTTATCGTGATGCAACTTTTCAATCTGACAAATATACTAACAAAGGAATAGTTAGAATTTATTATAATTCTACAGAATTACGCTCTTATGTAAGAGATATTTTGCGCAAAGATTTTATTCAATTTGTTATTTACAATCCGAGTGAAGCTGATGTTATCATGCGTATAAAAAGTAATGTTGAATTTTCAGACCTTGGACAATCAGTTAACAATCAAACTAAAACTGAAAAAGTATTTGATAAATTTATTGAAATGGTTGACGATAACGGTAATAAAAATCAAGTCAAAACCTACAAAGATCAGCAATATAATTTACAAACGGTGACCCACAGCAATAAATTAACATTGACTACTGAAATTGAAGCTCATGGTGCGTATAGTTACAGCCGATCTTTTAATATTGAGCAGACATCTGCAAAATATGATTATATTTATTCTGGTAACGTGCCATCAAATTTACATAATTACAGTGAAGGCACTTTACAAAGTAGAGAAAGATTGCTTGAACTAGCTCAAAAACAACAATTAAACGAAGTAAAATTAAGGCTAGAAGACATTATTAGAGATCTTTCATATCTATAGTTAACGCAGAGTGTATTTCAAAGTGTGGCAAAAAGTAGAGTGATCTACTTTTTGCCACACTCGATGAACAACATAATGGTTAAAATAGCAAATTAAAAATAATATTTTACAATATTATTTGATATTCTTTGGATTTTTAATTGAATTACTCAAGCCCAAGCACCATTCGCCCATTTTTTGTTGCCACATTAATCACATTATCTAAATCAGTATAGCGACATCCTGTTACTAACAGCTTAAGCTCTTCCCACATATTTCCCGTTGAAAATGGCAACATATAATCGCTCACATTATCGGTACCAATAGCAACAGGGATCCCCGCTGTTGCAAGTTCATCCACGGGCGTTAATGAGTTACGAGTAGGGCCTTGTTCTTCACGGCGAGGGCTATCAATCCAAGCAAAAGGACAAGCAATCACCATCATTTTTGCTTCTTTCATTTTTTTGTAGAGCTTTTGGCGGTATTCTAAACTATGAGCTGTAATCGAAATACTATGAATGGCAACAACTCTTCCATGCATGCCATGCTCAAGAGTTTTATCGGTAAGTTGCTCGGTTTCTATTTCATCTTGTGAATTAAACTGATCAACATGCACATGCACCATTTTATCGAGTGATTTACCTGTTTGCATTAACACATCAAGATGTTTAAGTCCCATACCTTTGCCATGATCACGCTCATCACGGCGAGGCAAACCACCAATAATATCAACTAAATCAGCGCCTTTATCAAACCAATAACGAGCATCTTTATCAATAACGCCTTTTAAAGTTTGATTGACTAGTTTTATAATGATGTCATTTTTATAAGTTTCTCGTGCTCTTAAAGCGCCTTTAATTGCTCGTTCTTCCACAATCGGATCAATATCAACAAAAGATCCCATCGCACTCACACCTTGCTCAATCATTCGTTCAACGGCCATACTAAAATGGCGATAGTAATCATCTTCGCTCATTGCGGCTTTGACTTTATCAAGGGTGTCCCATTTTTCAATCAAAGTCTGCTTTTGATAAACATCAAAGCTATCAACCGAGATGGTAAAAGCTCGATCAGCATGCATATGAGCATTAACCCATCCGCCATTTTGCTTAATTTTATTCATTAAATAGGCTTTTAAACTTTGGTCTCTTGTGGTTAACAACATTTTTTTATGCTCAATCATAATTAGCCTCTATAATTCAATTGTTTTAAATAGGAGTGAAATAATTGTATGGAATAGATAAAAAAAATCCCCCAAAAAGGAGGATAATATGTAATACCAATAAATTGAGTGATTAAAATGATTGATTTACTAATGCTCATTACACTCACGCCTTATTAATTAAAAATTGCAGAAATTCTAATCAAAATAAACGTAATAGCAAGCACTATCATTTATAAAATATCTAAATAAATGAAAATGTTATAGTATTATTTTTTAGATTATTTACTTGCAAAGTGAAATTTTAACAACGCTAATAACCAGTAAGGGTTAAGCATAAAATTCTAACTAATTATTTAATAATGATAATTTATTGTCAAAAAAAAGAGATTAGTCATGTATTGTTCTGTTTTAGACTATTTGTCATATAAGCTGATTTTGGCGAAAATAGTGTGCTCACACTTTTTAGTACCAAAAAGATAAGATCATCGATTCATTTTATATTCAATCGATGACTGATAATTTAAAGATGGATGAAGCTGGTTGCCATTAAATCAATTCACATAGTGATTAAATTGCAACCTAAGCTGTTTAAGTGAATCAAAAATCGTGTTTGACACAAATTCAGTCTTCACCGATTTAAATGTCGCATCAGCAACCGCATTATCATAGGGTCATCCCTTATGACTTAATGACCGCTGAATGCTAAATTCCCTTAAACATTCATCTAAAAATATATTATGTTCATCTAATTTTGCTAAAATTTCTGGCATAGGTTTTTTAAATGTAAGATTTACAATTATCACTTTATTCCCCTTGTTTAATAAAAAGTAAATTTAATGTAGTAGGTTTTGTATGGAATGGCAACACATATTCAAACTTTAAAATATTGTTTTCCATACAGCGTTGTTGAAGCGCTTTGAGCAAAGTTATCAACTCTTGTTCTTGCGGACTGCGATTATCTTTTGTTTTAAATGAACCTCTTTGGCTGGCTTGCGTTATCCAATGGTCTAATGTTGATGAGGTCAAATCAAATTCTGCAACGATTTTACTACGTGATTTACCGTGTTGATAAAGGCTAGCCATTTGGTGTTTAAAATCATCATTGAATGTTCGCCTTTTTCGTTTAATATTATTCAAGTTACCTCCTTTTTTAATTGTGATAAGTTTGCCTTACCCCCTTAAAAAAGTTGGATGATTTAGTGTAGCCTAACCTATCCAAGACGAATTGTACTTCATGGTGTAATCTAGGATTTAAGGCTATATATAGAAGAAAAACAGCTCAGAAGTGCGCATAATAAGCTCTGAAGTTATATTAAACATGGCGCTTTTGGAGGCAAATAGTTTAGGAGATAAATATATGACTGAATGGACAGGTGTTATGTATGGGTTTTATACTAATAAGTCGATAGATGATGTGTTTTCTTCATTGATCAAAAAAATAGCATCTATTAATTATAAATATAAACGAGATAGTTTTCGAGATGAAGAGTTTCTATTTTTCTATAAAAATGATGAAATGCAAGATTCTCATCTTGAGAATGGCTATAATTTGGATATTAATGGTGAAGGTTGCTTTGGAATCGAGGCAAAAAATACAACGTTGAATGGGATCGCTACACTATTTGAATTCGATAATGATTCGGATTTTGAACCTTATGATATAAATTTGCATTTTGATAATGTATTTTATTATGTACTTGTGTTACCTGAACTAATTGAAAATTCAGTTTTTTGTCAGAATATACATAATTTATTTGTTAATATTCTTCATGAGAAAAAATAGAAGAAATACTTATCCAACTACAGACGCTTTACCCTGCTAATCGCAATTGGGCTGTTAGATGGATTTAATCTGTATTAGTATGCGTCTAATGGATTGACTTGAGTCGATCCGTGGAGGTTACATGCCAGCTCAACTTTTCCTTCTACTATAATAGTTAAAGATAGTGATATTATCATTGAGTACTATTATCATGGTAGGGGCACCCTCTAGCACATGTTCACGTAAAAGGTGAAGGTGGAATGATAGGGGGTGGAGCTAATGGGAAACCAGTAAAAAGCTAACCCGAGTTAAATAAACAACGGCGCAGTGTTGTTGATCGAAATATATCAAAATTGGAAAGGGTTTAAATACAATTAAACGTTGGCTTAAATATAAAAATCATCGTAGTAGGGTATGTGGGAGAAAATAATGCAATCGTTTATATGGATTTTTCATGGAAATGAAGCTCAGTTTTGCTCAGGTGTTTATGAGGAGTTAAAACAGGCAGAAGACTTTATAAAAAAATATTGTTTAAGTGGGATTTTAACAAAGATGCCTCTAAATAAAAGTGTATATGAATGGGCTATTGAAAAAGGTTTTTTTGAGCCTAAAAGGGATTATCAACATAGTGGTAAGTTTATTCAAAATTTTACTAGTGCTTATTTGGTTCATTACCATTATCAAAATGGCGAGAGGATGGAATAAAAATGCTAATGACTTTGGTCTTTGTGTATTCAATATCTTCTCGATTAAGTAAAAACTCATACAGCTTATTGAACTCACACCAAAGAAAACGACATAAGTTTAAAAGTCCTGCCTGCTTTTATTCTAAGGCGTTAAGGCCAATTGCACTTCATGGTGTAATCTAGGTGGGCTTAGTTGTAGGCAGTTGATCCGCATAATGCGGTATTTTATTTTATTGAATTTGTCAACTAAACTAAAAATCATATTAATGAATTAGTAATTAATACAGTTAAATAATTAATGTAATTTAAATTCTCATTATGATCCTACGCCATTTAAAGTTAGCTATCATCATAATCGATTAATCAAAAAGTTCGATTTTAATTTTTCTAGAATTGCTTCGTCCCAAATCATCCATCACTAATATTTTGAATGTGCCACTTTGTGTTGGGATCCAGTTAATTGCATTTCTTGGATCTGTTTGCCCAATAAAATTATTATTAACAAACCAGTAAAGTGTTTTTACATTGCCATCACTGGTAGCAGTAAAACTGATTTGTTCATTTTTTTGTTTTGTTGATCTAAATTGATAAACCACATTTTTAAGTGGTGAAGTTATTTTGGGTGGTTCACCTAAATAGTTTTGTGATGAACGGCAATGCTTGGTTGATGGTGGTGTTTTTTTAGGAATGCCTGCGCTTGCAAAAATAGCAGCTAAATCTGAAGGCCAGTATTCAAAAACGGCTAAGTGAGACGTTGTTAAGTCATAAGGCGGGCAAACTGCTTTACCTGTTTGGTTATCGATCATAACGGGTCTAAAAATAGTATCTGGATTAATTGGCGAAACGCCAGGAATAAACCATGTTTTGCCTTTTGCTTTGCACCATTGAGTTAATAAATTACCACTCGTTAGGCAAATATCAATACGCTTTAAATTAGGCGGTAATGGGCGATTCGGTTTATGCAAGTTAGGATAATAAGCATTTATACTATCAACAATATTAAAAAAAAGTGGCGTAGCAGCATCTATACCTACAAAAGCATTATTGCCACTACCATCAAAATTACCAAGCCAAACGACCATAGCGTAATGGCCAAAAGTTCCTGCTGTCCAAGCATCACGAAATCCCCATGATGTACCCGTCTTCCATGCAACAGGAATTATTTTATTTTGCATTTTACTAAGAACATCTTGTGGGCGAGTATTTTGTTTCAGCATATCAATTGTCATAAATGCCGCTTGAGGGCTTAACAATTGTTGCGGTTCGGGTAACGTATGTTGTGGCTTGGGTAATATCGTTGGTTCAGTAAATTTTAATGGTTGCCAACGCCCTTCATTAGCTAACATGGCATACAGTCCAACTAATTCTTGCGCACTAATTTCACCGCCGCCGAGAACTAGAGATAAACCATAATGTGATTCATCAGCAAGTTTTTGAATGTGGGCATTAACTAAGAATTGATAAAAAGAGGGATTATGTAATTTAGAAGCAACCGTTACTGCAGGTATATTACGGCTATGAATTAATGCATCGGTTGCTGAGATAGGACCACGAAAGTTACGATCAAAATTTTCAGGAGTATATGCCCCAAAATCGGTGGCAACATCCTTTAGAATAGTACGAGGATGCAAAACGCCTTGATCAATGCCTAGCGCATAAATAAATGGTTTAAGTGTAGAGCCAGGTGAGCGTTTGGCAAGCGTGCCGTTAACTTGACCTTGAATAGAATTACCAAAGTAATTTGCCGATCCTATCAGCGCCTTAACCTGCATTGTTTGTGTATCAACCAAAATTACCGATGCATTATTAATGTTTTTTAAACGGCTTCGTTCAATAAACAAATTAACTTGCCGACTAATGATTTTTTGCAAATTACTATCTAACGTCGTTTTAACTTCTTGAGCATTGCTATGGTGTTGTTGAATTATCTGATTAACAAAATGAGGCGCGCCAAAAGGCATTTGTTCAGGTTGGCGTAAAACTAGTTTTTGCAAAAAAAGAGCGGCAATATTGCTATCTACATCATATTTTTCTTGCCAGCGTTCAAATAATTGATTTCTGGCTTTTACTAATGCTTTACCTGCAAATCCCGTTTTACGATCAATACGGTATGTTGGAGATTGAGGTAGAACCACTAGCGTTAATGCTTCAGGTAAATTCACTTGCGATGGCGGTTTATTAAAATAGATTATCGATGCTGCACCAATACTTTCAATATTGCGCCCGAAAGGCGCATAATTTAAATAAGCCTCTAAAATATCATGCTTAGAATACATCAACTCTAATTGTATCGCTCGAGCAATTTGATGCAATTTACCGCCAATATTTTTAGTATTTAACTGCCAACGCATTCGTGCTAACTGCATGGTAATGGTTGATGCACCTTGACGATTACCCCCACCTAAATAGGTTGCGCCAAAAGCTCTAGCTAAACTAAATGGATTAATACCGATATGATAATAAAACCACTGATCTTCGTGTAATAGTAGTCCATTAATAATATCGGGTGAAACATCCTCTAAAGGTGTCCATAAACGATACCGATCATCCTTGGCTAATGTCATTCGAATGAGTTGGTTATTGTCATCATAATAGCGTTTTGAAAAAGTTAGTGGTTCACAAAGAGGTGGATGTGGATACAAACGAATCACAAGGATAGCAATAAATAATAGCAACAAAGCCATTAACTTATTTTGATGACGAACAATAAATCCAATCATATTTAGTTATAAAAATTAAAATGTAATATATTTAAGCAAAAATGCCACTTATGCATTAGCATAGGTGGCGACTTAACTACATTTTATCAACCGTCTTAATACCTAACATGTCAAGACCAGTTTTAAGTGTTTTCGCTGTTAAAGAGGCTAATTTTAAACGGCTTTGTTTTAAACTTTCGCTTTCGGCTGCTAAAATAGGGCAGTTTTCATAAAAGCTTGAAAACAGCGTTGCAATTTCATAAAGATAAGCACAAAGCACATGAGGTGTTCCTTCACTAGCTACAATTGAAATAGTTTCATCAAACTGAATTAAACGCATTGCTAAAGCTCGTTCTTTGTCTGTGTCTAAACTAATTTTGCCTGTTAAACTGTCTTCGTTAATATTTTCTTTTTTAAATATGGACAGTACTCGAGTGTAAGCATATTGCAAATAAGGTGCGGTATTACCTTCAAATGACAACATATTATCCCAATCAAACACATAATCGGTAGTACGATTTTTTGAAAGATCGGCATATTTAACAGCACCAATAGCGACAGCATCAACTATTTGGGCAAGCTCACTGTCAGATAATTCAGGATTTTTGCTACGAATTAACGTTGTTGCACGTTCACACGCTTCATCTAACAAATCATTTAATTTAACGGTATCACCAGAGCGAGTTTTAAATGGCTTGCCATCTTTACCCAACATCATACCAAACATATGGTGTTCTAGTTTTAATGATTCAGGCACATACTTCGCTTTATGAACAATTGTCCAAACTTGCTCTAAATGTTGATGTTGGCGGGAGTCAATATAATAAAGAATACGATCAGCATGTAATGTTTCGTAACGGTATTTAACGCAAGCAATATCAGTTGTCGCATAAAGGTAGCCACCATCACGTTTTTGGATGATAACGCCCATTGGTTCGCCTTCTTTGTTTTTATACTCATCAAGAAAAACAACAATCGCCCCTTCACTTTCAACCGCAAGCCCTTTCTGTTTTAAATCGGCAACGATATTAGGTAGCATGCTGTTATAGATGCTTTCACCCATGGTGTCTTCAAGCGATAAGGTAACATTTAAACGTTGATAAGTGGCAATATTTTGCGTCATGGTAATATCAACTAGCTTGCGCCACATATCACGACAATATTCATCGCCACCTTGTAATTTCACTACATAATTACGCGCTTTTTCGGCAAATACTTCGTCTTCGTCATAATGTTTTTTAGCTGCGCGATAGAAAGATTCTAAATCTGATAGCGCCATGTCATTAGCATGCTCATTTTGCATTTTTTCAAGATAAGCAATTAACATACCAAACTGAGTGCCCCAGTCTCCAACATGGTTAGCACGGGTAACGTGATGACCTAAAAAAGATAAAACACGAACACTGGCATCGCCAATAATTGTTGAGCGCAAATGTCCAACATGCATCTCTTTTGCCACATTAGGCGCAGAATAATCAACCACAATGGTTTGAGGTTTTGCAGGTAAAGTAATGTTAAGTTTATCACTGCTTAAAGCAATTTCATTTTGCTCAGCAATCCAACTATTTTTTAAAAAGATATTGATAAACCCAGGACCTGCAATCTCAACTTTTTCAGCAATATCATCAACATCAAGATGTTGTAAAACTGTCTGAGCAAGTTCCCGAGGTGGCATGCCTAGCTTTTTGGCAATTGACATAACGCCATTAGCTTGATAATCGCCAAATTGCACTTTAGTTGATTGCTTAATTAGCGCATCGCAGTTCTTATCTGCACCCGCCATAATCATTGCTTGCGAAACACGTTGTGTTAATAATTGTTGAATATTCACACTAAACCTAACTAATTATAATAAAATGACCAATATAATACCGACAAAGTCGATAATTGTCACTGATTGCATAAGTGGCTCGATGGTTTTTGCTTAAAGAAAAAGTGAAAAATTTAAGTAAAATCGATATGCTACTTTATGATTTATTATAAATAACCCTATT
>NZ_LZGX01000022.1:0-24591 GCF_001690825.1 Gilliamella sp. Fer1-1 | reverse complement strand
TCCAGTATTATTCATTTTCTTCTTTGGGTTTTTCGTCATCACCTAATTTAATTTCTAGCTCAACGTAGGTGGTATAACCACTGTTTGTGTCTAAGCTGTGTGTGCAACGGGTTATTGTCCATAGCGTGGAGTCGATTTCCTTTTTGAATCCTTCGACCGATGCGGGCATTTCTGGGTAAATATCGGGACGACCTTCGGCAAGGTTGATGCTAAATTGTGATGCACCGCGTTGTAATTTGTACCATTCATTATGAGCCGCTCGGTATGCATTTTGTTTTGATGCATAGGTATGTCGCAGTATTTTTACGTTTCCGTCAGCGCCAGCAAGTACGCTGTTTTCATCTTTGCTTGTTTGGTTGTTTTTGGGTTTTGTTTTTCGAGTTGCCTTGGCTTGCTGTTTTTTTTGTTGCCGGTAGTCAATCCAATACGCTTTTACACCAGTGTAAGCATTTCTATCAGCAATAGCAAAACGATGCTGATCGCCAAGTTTACGGGTGATTGTTGTTGTCGGGATGTCTTGACCATTTACTGTTTTTGCCAATCCTTTTTTAAAAATAATTAGCATGCCGTTTTTTAATGTTACAGCCGCATTAAAATCATTACATAAACGGGTTAAGAATGATGCGTCAGATTCGTTGGTTTGGTCTATATGGGCAATGTGTTCATGCTCTATGCTATTATCTATTCTGTATTGTAGATCGTGCCGCTTTGCGATTTCTTGAGTTATTGCTCCTAGTGTTGTGTTGGAATAACTTTTTTCACGCTTTTCATTTAATGAGTCACGTAAATTGGCACTTTTTCCCCTAATTGATAGTACGTCTGGCGTTCCTGAGTGCTCGCACTCGTCAATAGTGAAGATGTTTTGTAATATAACATTATCATTAACCCAGCCTAATGATACGCTAATTTGAATCCCCCGTTTGGGCAGTTCAAGCTTGCCGTCGCTATCATCTAGTTCAATCGATATGGTGTCAGCATCTAACCCTCGATTGTCAGTAATTTGCATTGAGATTAGGCGTTTGTCAAAATTCGATGTAATATCTTTATCATCAATAGTAATGGTGTAGGTTGGTTGTTTCATATCATTCCTATAATATCAGCGAAAGGTAACCAGTCGGGAGGGTCAACTTTTGTTAGTGATATAGTGAATTCAATTTTACGAGGCGCACCATCTTTAAAAAATTCGGTTTTTGTTTTTTTTAAGTTAGTCATTACAAAAAAGCCAAGTGGTATGCCAGATCCTTCGATTAATGGCCATGAATAGCCAAGGTCGGCCATTCTTTCTAAAAGTGCTAAACTTAATCTACCCCCCGTTAATTCTGGATACAATACGCCAGATAAGGTTATTGTTTCGTTATCACGACCAATAAATTGTAATGCTGAACGCTGATTTACCCGTGAATTAGCTGGGAACCGCCAGTCTTTGTTTTCTTCTGCAGTCTGATAGGGTATTGTTTTTAAGCTGAAAACAAATAAACCATAACACATCATCATATTAATCGATATCCCTTAAACTTGATCGGTAGCGCGCTGACTGATTACGTTCACGCCGTTCTATCTCTTTAGCCACGCAACGTGCTAGTTCTTGTTCATTCATGCCCGGCGCGGCATTGATTGTTATATAATATTGTGATACGCCAGAAGCGCCACTGATAGGGCGGCGATTATCAACGACAACGCCATTTGAGAGTTGTGAGCCTGTTGTTATTATGTCATTTGCAAATCGTTTAATTTTATGAATTGCATCATCTTGATTACCCTCAATGCCATTGATATAACCATCAACAGTATGACCACCAAATTTTGCAAATAAACGCGAAGGTGAGTGAATATCTAATGTATTTTTAAATCGGTTGCTGATTTTTTTTCCAAGTTGGTTCATTGAGCGCAATGCCTCGCTTTGGTTATGTTCGATGCCGTGTATATAACCGTCGATTGTATAACCACCAAACTTAGAAAAAACTCTTGATGGGGAATGAATATCTAGTGTGTTTTTAAACCAGTTGCCAATATTGGTGCCAAGATTTGATACTGCTTTTTTTGTTTCATCCCATTTATTGTTGATTCCTGTGATGACCCCATTAGAAATATCAGAGCCGATTCTAGATAATTTATTAAATATGCTGTTTTCGCCAGTAAATGCCGCTTCAATCTTTTGAGACATATCATTTATTTTTGTAGGAATTAATTGTATAAAGTCAATAATATCTTTAATTTTTAAGTATAGTTTGTTTAACATACTTAAAGGCCATCGAATTGCCTTGCCGACACTTCTCCCAAAAGATTTGCCTGATTCTTTTGCATTTTTGAACTCTTCTTTTGTTAACTTTACTGGTTCAAACAGTTCACAAAACCAATTTATTAAGCTACTTATTTTTTCTCCAAGCCATTTAAATCCGTCACCGATTGTTGTAACAAACGGTTCAAGGTATGAAAATTCTTCAGCTACGGGCGATAATGATTCTTTTAATCCCTCCCAAAATCCAATAAACCAAGCTTTAATTGGCTCCCAGTATTTACGAATTACTAATGCGGCAATAACAATAACAGCAATTATTGCCGTAATTGCCAACCCGATTGGAGTAAATAAAAAAGCGCGACCAACAGAAGTAAATATGAACCCTAAGCCTTTTAACGCGGCTCCAAGGGTTTTTATCGGTGACCCTGCTATTGAAAGTAAAGCACGTCCAAGCGTTTTCAATCCACCACCGGCTATATTTGTTTTAGTGAATAAACCACCCAGAGACAACCCTAATCGTGATAATATAAATCGGGTCATTAATATTGAACCAAATATACTCATTATCATTATTGCAAATTCACCAAATGCAGTAGTAATTGTTGCTGCCCCCGCACCAATAATAACCAGTGCTTTACTTACCGCTGGATGTTTTTTGAGAAACTCACCAAATCCATGTAATAAATTAGTTAGACCTTGAACAGTTTTACGAAGCCAGCCATCGTTTTTTTCGAATAGTTCAACGCTGATGTTTTCAAATGCAGCATGTAGCATTGTCATATCACCGGCTAAGTTGTCGAGTTTTATTTTTGCTACTTTTGCGGCTTCGCCGTCATATTCTCCTTTTTTCCCTCTTAATTTTCTAAGCTCTCCTGTATCACTTTGTTTCAATAACGTTTCAAATGCAGATGAACCGATAAAGCCTGAAATTTTTTGATTTATTGCTGTTCTTTGAACATTCCCCATGTGTTTTGTTGCGTCAGATATATCTGAAAGAATATCAAATAAGTCGCGCATGTTGCCGTTTTTATCGGTAGTTTTAACGCCTAATGCTTTAACTTCTTTTGATGTGCCAATTCGCATTAATATTTGTCTTAATGCAGTACCTGCTTGACTGCTTTCAATACCTGAGTTACCCATTATAGCGGTTGCTGAGATGATTGTTTCTGCGGTTTGTCCAAATGCAGCGCCAATGCCGCCACTATATTTTAGGGCTTCCCCTAATTTAGGAATGGAGGTTTTTGCTCTTGTTGATACCGCAACCAAAAGATCAGCTACATGCCCCATTTCTTCTGCTGATATCCCCATGGAAGTTTGAATGCTAGATGCGATATCAGCAGCAGGACCTATATCAATATCTGCTGCAGAAGCTAAATTAACCACAGATGGCATTGTACCAATAATATTTTCAACAGAATATCCAGCTTGCCCTAAAAAGTACTGTCCTTGAGCTACCTCGCTATCAGTAAATTTTGAGACTAATGGCAATTCTCGTGCTTGTTTTCGTAGTGCTAACATACGAGGATCGTTTTTATCGTCAATTCTGGTTACCGCTTGCGTTGCGCTCATGCTAGCGTCAAATTCGTATCCGACATGTAGCAGATTTTTCATACCTCTGGCTACTGTTTTCCCGGTCGATAGGGCACCATAGCCAACTCCACCAAGTACCGCCATGCGTTGCATGCCTGTATCGTATTTTGAGCGAATTTGGCTTATTTTTTGTTGACGTATGTTTAATTGTTTTAATCGCTCTGATTGCTGCCCAATGCTTTGATTGACGCTTGTTATTTGGTTTTTTAATGTAATTTGATGTTGTGTTAAATTTTTAGTGCTAATTCCAGATTGGTGTAACTCTGCACGCAATGGTGTTAATTTATCTTTTAATTTTTTTGTTTCTGCGGTTGCCTTATTAAATTCACGTTGTAACGCCTTTGTCGGTGTCGTAGTGTTTTTAAGTTCAATCGCTAATGACTTAGCTTTATTTTTTGCCTCTTCAAACTGTTTTCTTAACTGAACAAAGCCATCAACATTTTTTTGAGTGTTGTTAAGTTTGTTTAATTGATTACGAGTGTCTTTTAATTGTTGAGCCAGCTCCTTAGCTCCACCCATAACATTGCGAAGCGGCCGACTTGTTTTATCTATGCCGTTTAATGTAATTTTTAATTGTAAATCATTCATCAGATGCGCCGCTTCTTAGGCGAGCTTGTTCTCGCCATTCCATTAGTTCAGATAGGGTAAATTCATACATAGCAGACGGTTGCCAATGAAAAATTGAAGCAATATCTGCCATTGCATCGTCTACTCTGGCTGGGATTCCGTCGTTACATCGTTCGATGTCGTAGACAAAAAACCAGCAATAACTTGTGTGATAGCTGATAAGTCAATTAAATCTAGATTGAAAACCTCGTGCTCTGCAATGGTAGGCGTTGTGATACGCGGTAATACTTTTGCGAGTGAATCAATGTCCAGCTCAATAAAGTCAACTAATTTAATTCCACGTAAATCACCCGTTAATGGCTTGCGGATTGTTAATTCTGTGATAGTGTTTTTGCCTGATTGTAGTCCTGATTTTAATTTAAGTTGTTGTGTATTTTGCATAACTTTTACCCTCGTGTTAGTGATAGTTGTGATAGCCCTTGCGGGCTATGTTTTGTTTGTTGGTTTGTTAAATTCCGATTGCGTGGCGAGCCTGCTTTAATCGGTCTTTTCCGCCAATTTTGTCAATCATATTGATAAAATCAATTTCGGCGCTTTCTTCGTTGTCGATAACTTCTTTATAGTAGGTGCAGTGTGTGGTAATCTTTGTTGAGTTGCTCTCACCTTGTTTGAGTTCACCGCGATCTTGTTCTTTGTGGCGACCCGTCATAATGATTTCGACTTTAGTGAAATCTTCACTATCATCTTTTTGATAAGCACCCGCAAAGCGTAATTTGACGCCATTTAATAAACCGCCGTGCTGTTTTAATACTTCGTAGGCAAGGCCGCCAATTGACCATTCTACAACTAAAGCGTCATCGTCATAGCCAAGGTCAATAGGGGCTGAACCAGGCATACCACCACCGCGGAAATTTTCAAGTTTGCGAGTTAGCTTTGGAGGCGTGAATGATTCAACCTGACCGATGTAAGAAGTACCGTTAACGTAAACGTTAAAGTATTTGAGTTTTTTAGGTAAAGCCATTGAGTTTCTCCTTAACTGGTTGCTACTGAATTAGCTAAATCAACCAAATATTTATCAGTGATACGCTGACGTAACATTAGGTTTTCTAATGGTGGTACTGGGGTGTAGTCATAATCGATATATAACTTTCCAGCTTTTAGAATATCTGGCGTGTTCGCTTCTGGATCAAACCATGCTTTGCCATCAACAATGTAACCGTTCGATTTTAATTCACGGAATTTATTGTTAATAGACTCAATCAAATCTTTGATTAATGAGGCATGCATTGGCGCATCCACTAAGGCAAATTGAGCTTCGGCAATGGTGTCTGCTAATACTTGTGCTGTGCGTGTATAGTTTTCAAACGCAAATAAGCTATCTGCTGAGCAAGTGCGAGATCCCCAGAAGCGGTAACCTTGATTACAAATAAGCGTAGTGACTTCATGTTCGTTTAAGTAGTTGGAATCAGAGCTTTCTTCTTGCAAATCCCAAAAAACATCATGCGAAATGCCCGTCACACCGTTAACGGTGACATTTGATAATGTTTTATGCCAGCCGACCTGTTGGTCGATTTTGGCACGCAAGCCAATAGCCCGAGCTGTTGCGGCCAATGTGACGTTTTGTTTTTGTGTTGTATCAAACCCAATAAAGTTCGGCCAAATTACCATGGCCTCACGAGCACCTAGCTGATTACGATAAAGTACTGCATCTTCTTTGGTTTTTGCCCCGTAAGCGGATACATAACAAAAGGCACGTAGTTTTTGTGCTATTGATATTAATGCCGTAGCAACGGGCAGTGAATCATAACCTGGCACACCCAAAATACGTGGCTTAACTTTAAGTTGAGTTTGTGCCGAAAGTAGGGCTTTCATGCCAGTATATTTGCCGTCGTTGGTTGTGGTACCAATGATGTTTGCTGTTGTGTCGGCTTCTGTTGCACCTGCTTCAACACGCACAGCAACAATAACGGGTGAGCACTGATCGGCAATAGCTTCAAGCGTTGGTTTTAGTGTGCCTTGTGAACCTGCTTTACCAATAGCCGAATTTACATTAGTAATTAAAATAGGGGTGTTAAGTGGAAAATGGTTAGCGTCCGCATCATCGCCAGTACACACAATCCCAATAACAGCCGTTGAAACGGTTCTGATTGCTCGTGCACCTTCATTAATTTCAATGACTCGGACGCCGTGGTGGTAGTCGTTTGGCATAAGTTCTCCGGTGTTTTACGATTTTGTAAAATAAATGTACGGAGATAGTTGCACATTAAAAAGAATAGCGTTAACGGTTCGACTTGTAACTTTTGTTTTTACAAGTCGAAGTTAGCGCTGA
Organism: Gilliamella sp. Fer1-1; assembly: GCF_001690825.1. Classification (NCBI taxonomy): domain Bacteria; kingdom Pseudomonadati; phylum Pseudomonadota; class Gammaproteobacteria; order Orbales; family Orbaceae; genus Gilliamella; species Gilliamella sp. Fer1-1. Next base: position 17,866 of record NZ_LZGX01000022.1, on the reverse strand, counting down.
TATGTTAAAGATTGTTTGGTTTTTCAGGCCATTCAACATTTTCAGCATCATTAACATCAATGCGATTTAATAAAACACGATATTTTTTCCATTCTGCATACAATTTTTGTTCGTCATCTGTAGCAATTTCTGCATCGATCGCATCCTGCAAAAACTCGATCTGCGTTTTAGCCTCATTTAGCAACTGATTTTTTTGCGCAATCGCTAAATTTACATAGTGCTGATGTTGTTTTTCTTTATCTATCTCCCATTTTTTGCCGTTCCACACATCAAACTCGCCGGATGGTTTCAGCAACGTATAATCATCCGGGATATCACCAATTCCAGTTACTGTTGACTCCTCGCCAGTTGATTTTAAATAGATTTTTTTGCCGCGATGGTCGGCCGGATAAACCCACTCATCACCAACTCGAACAATCGCGTGCTCATTATCAACGGGTTGGGGGGCATCTAAACATACATGCGGCGGCGGGCATAGACCGACCGGCAAATACTCATACATTGCACCCAAAAATTCGCCGGTCTCAAGGTCAGTGTTATAAACTAACGCATACCCGGCCTTTGTGGTAAACCCGTCCTGTCCAAATTCCGCAACCTCTGGTTTTATTTGGTATTTCATAATAAATCCCCTTTAATAAATTAAATAATTACGCAGCTCTAACGATATATAAAAATGCAACGTTTCTCTGCCGAACCTCATGCGCAACGGGGGTTTGCCTCGATGCGTCGAAAACAACTAACGTATTATTGCCGCCAGTCCCTGCAGATAAATGGCGACGAGAATTATCTTCAACTGCATAAAATGCACCAGAAACATTAGCGCTGCCGGTAGCACCGGAAATCGCAGATTCAAACCCGAACGTACCAGTTAGATTTCTAATCGCATCACCCTGCCAACTTAAAATAACTCGGTCTGGATCTACGCCGCGTCCTGCGTCTAATCCCCGCACAATTTCGCCACGCAATTCAGGTAAAATGCCATTTGGATACGCTCTCGCAAGCAGGGGGTATTCAGAACGATTAAACCCCCAGCCGTTGCAAACCATCCAACCCGGCGGCGGAGTAGTTGTTGGCCAGGGCATGGGTATACCTACCGGGAAAAAGTTGTTAAATATGAATTGTTCTAACCCAGTAATTTTTGACACATCAACATATCCGTGAACCAATCCCCCGTTTCTGTCAACCGCCCAGCAGAGATTTTTATGTATAGAATTTTTATCAAAAAAACCGAAAATTCCATCATTGCGCACCGTCGCGTGATACTGATGATCGGGAGAAAAAACAACAGACTCAAACGGCAGCGACTGAAATCTATCGATTATTTTTGTGACATTATCATTAACATTAGTTATTCTATTGTGTGCATTATTAACATTTTCATTAACATTTTTTGCGTAATTATGCACATCAGTTATTCTGTTGTGTGCAGAACTAGCATGATCATACGCTGATTGCGCTTTCGAGTCAGAATACTGCGCATAATTAAACGCATCTCTGACCGCCTTTGACGTTGCCGCTTCCGTTTCTGATGAGCTGTCAATTGCTGAGCTTAATTTGACTCTACCCACTGAGCTTGTTGTTGCTTGTATTTCTGCTACTTTTTTTGCTGCTGTTGCTAGATCATATGTAGCCTTGACGGCTTTAGGGGTAGCAGCTTGATTTTCTATGTTACTATTTGTCGCTGAATTTAACTGAACAAATCCTTTAGATTTTATTGTTGCGTCTGGGTGATTTGTTGATTCTTTATGTTCCTCCATTTTTGTAGCAATCAAGCGATCAACATATTCACGAGTAGCCAATACAACCGCTGGGTCTATTTTTAGTGCCACAGAATCGACATTACCAACAATAATAATCATTCTGATAACTTGAGTTCTGCCACTACCTTCGGCAAGTTTTGGCTTATAGGTTGGTGGGCAGTTACCTACAGCTATTAAATTGCCTTTATCATCATACAGACCGATTTCATGAATAAACCAACCGCCCTCATTTTCGGGTATTACTTGTTCAGCGATAATTTGATTAGGATTGTTTTTATCCACTGATAGAGAATTTAAAGATGCTCGGCGAACTTCGTTAACCAGTGCGGTTTGCGTGGTGATAGGTTTTGGTATTGAACCATTACCATCACCAACTGCCATGCTGGTTAATTTTAGCGGAACCCCTAACGCGGTTGCATTAGCTAATAGCTCTGTTCCCAATTTTGTTAATATTGTGTAGTATGTTTGGCTCATGGTTGTATACTCATTTTGTCAATTAAGTGAATTGTTGCGCCAAGTTGACCTTTTGACGATGTTGTGATTGTTTTAGCAATATAGGGATAAATATTTAAGGTATTGCCATCGTAGCTGCTGGCACCAATTTTTGTGCTTCCGCTAGTTACTAGTTGCAGTGATAAACCTGATAAATGCCGTGAAACTGGTTTAACATCATCAATGATTAGGCTCAACTCTTGATAGGATTCATCAGTAATACCTTTGTCTGATATGCCAATTTCAATTGCAAATGTGCCAGGTGTATTGTTGTTTTGCCACCATTCAATAATATTTATCAAATAGCCGAAAGGTTCAACCGCACGGCGGATGGCTTCTTTCGTGCCTTTTAACTTGTGAATTTCAAACGCTTCGGCAATAACTTTGCGTTTTGTTTGTTCTGGCCAGTTTTCATCCCAGCGATCAACGCTATATTGCCAAGCTAAATAAGGTAATAGTTCAAATGGGCATGTTTTTGGATCCCAAAGTGAACGTAAATGAATAGGTAGATCACAAATCATAGCTTGTGATAAATTTTTTTCAAGTTGAGTGGCAGAGGGGGGTAATAGCGTTCTATTCGTCATAACCGGCAACCTCAACATAATAGCTTGTGCAATAACTCGCTTGCTCTCGATTGATTAATATATCTTGTACGGGTTGTAGTAATTCGACACGTTGCACACCAGCAACATGTAATGCTGAAATTATTGCACTGCGATTAATTCTACGTCCAATGCGGTGCTTTTCGGTTATATACTCTTGCAAATTATTTGTTGCCGCTCTTTTGATTGGTTCTGATTCTGGACCTGGATATAAATAAAGTTTGGCGTTTATTTTATATTCAATCAGGGCGACTGATTTCACAGTAACACGATCGGCAATAGGGCGACGGTTGTCTTGATTGACAGCGTCAGCGACAGTACTAATCAGATCGTTACTGGCAATACCGTTATTTTCACGAGACAAAATGGCGAGCGTTACGCATGCAGGCGCAGGACTTTCAGCGGCGGCATCTAGTACTCGACCATCCGCACTGCGGGCATAAAATTCATAAGCGGCACGAGGACCCGCGACAGATAAGCCCTCAAATGCCGCTTGAATTCGTAGCCTAAAATCACTATCTGATTCTTTAATTTCAGGAATTGATGGCGTGACAGTATTATCTGCGTGTTGAATGATTAAGCGATACACATGAAAGTTAGCCCCAAGATGATCTAAGTCATTGCCTTTAGCATGAGCAATCATTAATGCGTGTGATGCTTCGTTGATCCTTTGTCTTAAGATCAATTCATAATAGGCACTTTCTTGTAGTAGTTTAACGATTGGCTCACTTTCATATTGCAATGTTTTAGCAACTTCGCTTTGCTGTTCTGCTGGATATAGCGATATAAACTTTTCTTTACGTTGAGCAAATAAAGCTTCAAAGTCTAGTGGTTCGATAATATCTGGTGCAGGTAGTTTTGATAAATCAGTTAACGTGGCCATGTTGCAATCTCTATGTCACTGGTAAAGGTTTGATTAGGCTTATCTGTGCGTGAGCCGGTTAATTGCATGGTTAGCTTTTCGTTATCGGCAAAAATATCAACTGCATCCAGTTTTATGCGTGGCTCCCATTGATTTAGTGCCATTACTGTCGCTGAAATGACACGCAATCTTGTTGCTTCGGTGTTTGGATTATCTAAAAGTAAAAATAAAAAAGAACCATAATCACGGCGCTCTATGCGTGAGCCTATCGGTGTTGTTAAAATATCTTTAACGGATTGGTTAATGTGATCCATATCCGTAATGGTGCGTCCATTTTGGCTGTTCATTCCGATATAACTCATTGTGGCCCTCCTGTTAGATCACTACCAGCTTTGACGCCACTATGTTTATGCGTGTCGAGTACAACGCCGTTAGACGACAATTTGCCTTGCTGATGAATTACGTTTCCGGTTAATACCCCCGTATTACCGCTAACACCACCACCTGTTGCGCTAAATGATTTAAATGTCACATGGTCACTACATTCAACAAGTGGTGTATCAAGGTGGATTTTAGTACCCGCTTTAGCGGTGATTTGTTCACTTGCTTCAATAACTGCTGTTTTTATGCCTTTTATGGTTAAACTGCTGTTTTTCGGTTCATATTCAAATGTTGCACCGTCTGGAAATGTTACTAAATAAGCATCTTCTGAAGTTGATGGCGCAGGGTTATCATTACAATAAAGGCTTGGTAATACGCAACCAAGTTCAAGGTTACCGTTAGGGCTTAAAATAAATACTTGTTCACCAATAGAAGGGCGCCACCACGATCGGCTTTTGCCAGCACGATGAGTAAACCATGGCAACCAAGCAGTAACTAATTTTCCAGAACGGACTTTTACCCGATCGCCTTTGGTTTGATAAACAACGCCTTGGCGGATCAGGTTTTCAATTTTTCGTAATATATCGACTAGGTCGGCAGGGTGATAATTTTGCATAGCGTTATCATTATTATTTATAGGTAAACAATAAAGCTTATCGACTTGTAAAATTGATTTTTACAACTTACTAGCCAAGTGGGCGATAGTGATTTGCTCAATTATGTTATAGTCGTGTTGATTGAAGCCAAGTAGCTTTCTTGATGGATATTTAATGGTCCAATCATCTTTTTTATTTACTCGTGCACGTAATCCGTAATGATGAATGTGTGTTATACGAGATACCGAATTAATAAATTTTACGGTAGCGCAGTTGCTGTTTGCTGATATGCGTAGATATTTAGTTGTTCGTAGCTTGGTAAACATTTTACGGCGAATCTTTCCCGTTTTTTTTCGAAACGCCTGTGGTCTTCTAGGTTCAAAAGAGGTGCCGTTTGGTTGTTTCTGGGCTGTAATACGTTTACGGTTACTTTCCCGTAGTTTTTTAGCAATTTCACGCGCTAATTTGGTGCGATTACTGTTATTTAGTTGAGTGAGTATGCCGTTTGCATACTCATGTAATTTATTTAATTCGTCGGCCATATTTCATTAACCCAATCAGGACGCATATCTATGGGTGGTTCGTCGGTAATGTGTTTGTATTCCAATCCGTTGCTTCCTTTTTTTACAATAACACGCTCTGTCAATTTCAGTTCAATACTGACATCGGTTGTATTATTGTTTAATTGCTCAATTTCAAATTTAATGGCACCTTTTCTTAGTTCAGGGTTTGCCATAAATTCTTGCTGATTGATATACATCCAACTCATTATTGGTACAATCAAATAATCAATGGGTTGTTCATAGTCAGTAATGATTAAATTAACTTTGTACTCATACTCAAAACTTAATGATTTGGCAGCCGTTGCTGTTATGTCACCGTCATCCACAAATATATGTAATTTATCGGGATTGTTTTTGATAAATAAATTATTGTCTTCAAGTACTTTTCGAAGTTGATTAATTTTTTTCATGCTGCTCCTGTTGGCATTGATAAATCATTTCGACTTGAACCGCACATTGATGCCATGCCGTTAAGATGGCTTGATTGTCGTCAATTAATGAGCGGTTCTGCTTTAAATTATTCATGGGAAGATAACAAGGCGTTACGGCTGGACAGCCAGTTTTGATAATCTGTACTTCCTTTGATTTCTGGCCGTGCGTACAACCGCTTAATAACATCAGGCAAATCAGTATCAGACCACATACGTAATTGTTTATTTTCATTGATAAGTTGCTCCAACTGTTGTTGATATTGACGATTTAACGTATCAACTGCTTGCAGTTGATTTTTTTGTTCTATTAGTTTTTGTTCGTTTGCTTGATATTGATCACTAAGGTTAAGCAATTCATTGTTTTTATAATCAATGATTTCGATCAATTCTTGCTTGTCGTCTTGAAGTTGTAGATTGCTTGCCTGTAATTGTTTATTTTTGGTGCTTAATAGTTGATCTCGTAAATAGCCAAACGATAAACAGAGCAGTAATAGCAACCACGGTAACAATTTATTTTTTAGTAGATTTTGCATAGCTTTCGTACGCCTCTTTAAGTTTTTTGTCATAACTGTTTTTTTTATAAGCTGGACCGTTGTAAAGTTTGGCAAACGTTGAAAAATCGTTATTTTTCATTGCTTGTAATAGCTTGCAATTCGATTTATGAGAAATAAAGCGGTAAAACGCATCTAACTGCATTACTTCGCTTTCTGTCATACATTGTTCAAATTGTTGAGCTGATTCATAACCAAGTAGTTGCCAGTGAAAGCCCATAATTTGGAATAAGCCCCAACTTGCACTTTCAATTGCTGAATCAATATCAATTTGTTTGGCCAGCGTTAGTCGATAGTTTTCACGAGCACCACCTAAATAACCACCAGCAATTGAGTTGACTAAATCTGGATAAGTATTTGATAATTTTTCTACATCAAAACCATGCTTTTTAAGCTGACGGTAAAAGATATGCCTTTCAAATAGAATTACGGGCAAGCCGTTTTTAATACCTGATGAGCGAGCTTCAACTTTTGTTACTGCTTGTACCATAGCCAGCTCAACTTCTAGCTTATTAGCCACATTTTGCAATTGTTCAGTTGTTATCATTATTTATTTAACCTCTTATGATGCTGATGTTGATTTGGAGAACGGCAAAGCGTGCCAATGTTGCCTTTGCTTTTTAAAAAGCAGATCAGCAGTGCTATATTCATAACTACCTGAGCGCAGTAAGCACGGCTTAATAAACCGAAAGATGAGAATAAAAATACTGATGCACTTGATGTAATCATTAGCCATGCTAGCCAGCTATATTTGGCTTTGTATTGGCAATTTTCACGATCAAAGGTAAATAATCGAATAGCAATTAATAAACAAAGAAAAGCGTTAAGGGTTATCATGGTTTTCCCCCTTTAAATTTATCCAATAAATCAGATGGGTCATCAAACTTTTTAATTAACCAAAGAAGTAGTTTGACACTTACCGCTGATGCCACTAACGCACCAAGACCAAGCGGTACCTTGGTTTGAATGTTGGATGGAAAAAGTGGTATTAGTAAATATAATGTTATTTCGGCCAACAATATTCCAAGCGCAAACGATATAAAAAATAGAAGGGTGCGACGAAGAACCGAGATATGCTCTTCACTAATTACCAGTAAGATTGATCCACACAGTGCGCCTAAAATAATGCCATTTTCAATATTGGGATAAATCATTGATATTGAAAATGCACTAATCACTGCGGTGAAGGTTGTTGTAGTTGGTTCTGTCATTCGGTTAATCCCATAAATTTAAGCGTTTTTTTTCTGGCTCTGGCACCACTTCAGGCACATTTACGGCGGTACCCATGGGGAGTGTTGCCTGCAGTTCACAAAGTGTTGGGTTTTGTTGGTAAATAATTTCAACAATCCCTTTAGTTTTACCAAAAACTCGATACGCCAATGCGTCAACGGTTTCATTTTGCATTGCATAAACAATCATTAAATTAATTCCATGGTTGATCGTGATTTACCTAAAATGTCACGAATGGCATAACGTGCATTGCGGTATAAGTTGCCCACACTTTCGATGTTAGGTTCAATGTCGCCTTTGGTTTTTGCTGTTGCATCAAAATTAATGTACTGTTCATTCAATAAGGCGTTTGCCCATGAATAAACCGCATGCTTGTATAAAATCAAATATTTTGATTCACCATTAATTTGCTCATCATTTAGATCGTTAATCGATGTAATACCTGCCGCTTGCTTTGTTAGCCGCCAGTTATATAAGTCGTCATTCACTGCAATAATTGCACTGGCAATTGCTGTTTTTAATCGCTCTGTTGTGACGGTACCGTCTAGCCGTTGAGTTTTTCGAACATCACTGATATTAATTGCTGGAAAAAACGAAATATTACTAATTTCGATATTGTCAGCTTCGTTAGCGATTGCGATAGCCGTAAAGTCGTTCATAATTTACCTTTGTTAATCGGCGGTGGACAAAAGCGTTAACCTGCAGAATGCATTTATTGCTTTTGTGCCGCCGAGGTGTGAGGGTTCACTCGGTTAAGCATCGGTCTTATTTAAGGCCTTTTCTAATTCTTTAATGGCTGTTTTTACGCCACAACTTTCATCAAGTTCTAAAGCTCGTTTCAAATAACCTAACGCTTGATCTGGCTGTGTTTCTTTTAGTGCATAGCCGATGGCTTTATTTAGTTTTGCTCGAACCTGATCAAACATATCTTTATCAGCGACGAGTTCAGCAAATTTAAGCAAAATGCCCGCATCAACAACTTGCTTGTTGCTAATCTGGGTTAGTGTGGTATTAGCTAGCTCTTCGGTGATGAGTGTGGCGGTTTGCCGTTGGTATTCATCAGGTGTAACCCAGTTATGTTTTAATGCATGTTCGGCCAGTGGGTATGCTTGTTCAAATTGTTTGGTGTCTATCATCCAAACTAATAGGCGCATAAATACATCGTCTTGCTGAGCATTATCAGATTCAAGCACGCCGTTAATCCAATCCATATATTCAGGAATAAGTGTTTTTTTAAGTTCAATTTTTGCTTCTGTTGATTGAAATTTTTTCAAACGAAGGCGATCGTTATTGAGCTTTGCCAGCATCATTTCATAAGCATTGGTTGTTTTTATATCGTTTCTATTACGCTCTTTTTGAGCGTAATGTTTTTGTAAAAATTTTTGAGCGGGTGATACCATGTTATTGAACCTCGATGTTTTCAATTAAACAGCCTGCTTCATAACGTTCTACAACAAACGCCTCATTGGCAGATTGGTAATCTTCAATGCGATCACGTTTCGGGTTATCAATAATTTGACGGCGAGCGGTTCCATTTTGAATATAGATAGCTAAATTGCTAAATGAGGTAATAAGCATTGCTCCTTTAGGGAAATACGGCACTCGATACGCAGGTAATTCACCGATTGATTTTTTAGCCAGTAAAATTTGACCTGCTACTTTTTCGGTGTTTTTATCGGCTTCGTTAGCAATAGGGAAGTACTTATCATGAAGCAGGCCACGACCACAGATAACAACTAGACCGGTATCATCAGAAAAGACGGGATCAATTAAATTTTCAACCGCATCATAGACGAGTGCGTCCAAATTTTTATAATCACCACCATTGTTAGCGACAATAATTTTACCTGGTGTGACTGTGCCTTCATTCATTACTCTTTCTGGCGCATCTTCACGGTAATGTTGCAACCAGCCTTTGTTGACATCTTGCAATAATGGGTTAGCGGTTCGATTGGATGTTACTGCACGGCTTGTGCCGTTAAAACCAATCATCATCCGATCTAATGCTTTTTGTTTAATTAACGCATCACGTAAAATAGTTTGGAAGTTCTTTTTATGACGCCATGCGTCTAATTTTGCATAACGGATTGATGTATCGTAGTTAGTTTGTTCACAACGATAGTTAAATTTATTAAGGTCGGAAATATCTACCGCTTCCCGATCTTGTGCTGTCGTATCGGTTGTGCTGGCTGTTGTACCTGTTACGCCAACGCCGACTTTTTCACCTTCTTGGGCGTCAACAAATTCAAAATTGATTTTGCTTAAAAATTCGGATGATTGTTGTGTCCGTTTTTCTAATGTTTGGTTTACGGTTGGATCGACAGCAAAACTTTCACTGGCATTATCAACGCCGTTAAGCTGTGCAATGCGGTGTTTGAATCCGTTAAATAGCTTTCTTGTTTCATTTCTCATTATTGATTTCCCAATTTAGTTAATCTGTTTTGTTCTTTAATCCACTGTTTTAATTTAATCTACTGTTTTAACAGTCTGTTTCAACGTCGATCGAGCCACCAGCAGAAAGAGGGCGATCAGGCGAATCTGGCAATTCACTTAATAGCTCGACAAGTTCGGTATTTTGTTTTTTGACATCACTTAGCTCGTTAGTTAGTTCAACAATTTTGGCTTCCATTTCCGTAAAGCGATCAGTTGTTGCTGTGGCGAACTGTTCGATAATCTCACCAAGTTGTACAAATTTGGTTGAGTCTTTTTCTGATTTGGTTTTGAATAAGCCCGTTAGACGTTCTAGCATTGAGCTAAATGTGGTGTCGTTTTGAGTGTCTACTTCTTCAAAATCAATCACTGTTTCTTCGGCAGCGGTGAAGAGGTTGTTAGGTGATTGTTTGCGGCTAACTAATGGGTTAACGTTTGCTTTTGCACTGAATTCTAAAAATTCAGTGCCAAGGCTAGCTGGGTCGTCAGTTACCGCAAGACCAACAAGGTAAGCTTCGCCGGTGTCCGCAAATTCGTAATTAACTTCGATAGAGGTATAAACTTTTTGTTTAGCTTTATTCAGCTGAATAAGTTCATCGGTTGGTTCAATTTGTGCAAGCAATGCTAGCTTTCCAGCAAGCGGACCCGTTTTAATTTCTTCGGCTCGTAATGCTAATACATCGCCATAGCGTTTAAATTGGCTATCAGGTGAATAACCTTTGATATGTTCCAAATTGATGCGTGCACCATAAACATCACGATCATAATTTTCTGCCATTTGCTTGATCCATTCTTTTTGGATCTTACGTCCATCAGTTGTTGCACCTTCCACCGCAACACGAAACCATTTTGATTTAATTTTTTTTGACTTCTTAACGTCTGTGCCCATTGTTGTAATCCTTAGCTGATTGTTTTTGCCTTATGTTGAATTGACAAACGAAAGAGAGCAATTGGGGCAACTTGTAAATTAGAGTTTTACAACCTGAACAAACATAAAAAAATAAAAATGATAGGTAAATTGGCGTTACTAAAGGAGAACACATGGTAAACGTCAATTTATTAGATCATTTAATTAGTGATAATACCGACCCAAGAAAAGCCGCCAGATCGCTGTATTGGGCAGGGTATCGTATTAGTCGTATTTCTGAATTATTGAATGAAAATATTAATACTATTCATAGTTGGAAACGGCGTGATAAGTGGGATGAATCATCCGTATTGGATAGGGTTAATGGCGTTCTTGAAGCGCAATTAATCCATCTTGTAATAAAACCAAATAAGGAAGGTAAAGATTTTAAAGAAATTGATTTACTTAGCCGTCAGTTAGAACGTACGGCCAGAATTGAAAAATATCAAAATGGCGGTAATGAAGTTGATTTAAACCCAAATATTGCCAATCGTAATGCCAAGCCGAAGAAAAAGCCTAAAACCAATCTTTTAACTGATGAGCAAATCGAAAAAATTAACGAACTATTTCATGATGGCTTATATGAGCATCAAAAAGTTTGGTATCGGGCTGGTTTACAAAACCGCATAAGAAACATTAACAAATCACGCCAAATTGGGGCAACTATGTTTTTTGCTCGTGAGGGTGCAGTTGATGCGGTGAATACTGGGCGTAATCAGATATTTTTATCCGCCTCAAAATCCCAAGCTTTTCAATTTCGGCAATATATTATTGATTTTTTCCACGGTATAGATATGGATCTGAAAGGGGAAGTTATCCACTTTCCACATAATGATGCTCGCCTTTACTTTTTAGGTACCAACTCTAAAACGGCACAAAGCTATCATGGTAATTTATATTTGGATGAGTATTTTTGGATTAATAAATTTTTAGAACTGCGTAAAGTTGCCTCTGGCATGTCGAGCCAAAAACGTTGGCGACAAACTTATTTCTCAACGCCTTCTAGTATTAACCATGAAGCATATAAGTTTTGGACTGGCGAGCTATTTAATAAAGGACGTAGAAAAGAGCAACGCATTAACGTTGATATTTCACATCAAGCGTTAAAAGGTGGCAAATTATGTGCCGATGGGCAATGGCGGCAGATTGTTACGATTGAAGATGCCGAGCAATTGGGGTTTGATTTATTTGATATTAATCAACTAAAACTTGAATATAGTCCCGATGAGTTCGCTAATTTATTTTTATGTAATTTTATTGATGATTCATCATCAGTGTTTCCGTTATCCAGTTTACAACCGTGTATGGTCGATTCGTGGGATATTTGGGATGATTATAAACCATTTGCCTTGCGGCCACTTGGTGAGCGACCAGTATGGATCGGCTATGATCCGTCACACACGGGGGATAGTGCAGGCTGTGCAGTTGTTTCACCGCCAATGGTTGAAGGTGGTAAATTCCGAGTAATTGAAAAGCATCAATGGACGGGGATGGATTTTGCTTCACAAGCTGAAGCTATTCGAAAAATGACTGAAAAATATAACGTCACCTACATCGGTATTGATGCCACGGGATTAGGTGAAGGGGTTTATCAATTAGTTAAACAATTTTATCCCGCCGTAGTAGCATTTAAATATTCAATTGAAGTTAAACAGCGTTTAATCCTCAAAATGCAAGATGTCATCAGACGACAACGATTGGAATTTGATGCGGGTTGGACGGATTTGGCCCAATCCTTTATGGCTATTCGTAAAACATTAACAGCTAGCCAGCGTTATGTCACTTATGTGGCTGATCGCAATGATGAGGTTTCACATGCCGATATTGCTTGGGCAACCATGCACGCAATTTATAACGAACCGCTAGAAAGTATTAGCGGAGCAAACAGTAACAGCGGTTTTATGGGAGTATTTTAGTTATGACAGAATTTACACAACAAGATGAAAAGATAGAATGTTTTACGTTTGGCGATCGTGAGCCTTTAGCCGATGCAAAAGACTTATTAAATTATTTACAATGCACCCCGTGCGGCAATTGGTATGAGCCGCCAGTTAATTTAGATACGCTAGCCAATACCTTTAGTTCATCGTCATATCATAGCAGCCCGATTTATGTAAAACGAAATATCTTAACCAGTACATTTATTCCGCATAAATACTTATCACGTCAAGCATTTGAGCGAATCGCTAATGATTTTTTAATATTAGGTAATTGCTATCTCGAAAAACGGGCCAATATGCTAAGGCAAACCGACGGACTAAAGCCAACATTAGCAAAATATACCCGTCGAGGAATAGTCAAGAACGAATATTGGTATATTGATAAGTATTGGGAAGAGCATAAATTCAAAAAAGGATCGGTGTGGCATATGCTTGCGCCCGATATTAACCAAGAAATTTACGGACTACCTGAATACTTAGCCGCTATTAATTCGGTGTGGCTAGATAACTCGGCTACTGTATTTCGTCAACGTTATTATAAAAATGGTTCACATGCTGGATTTATTTTATATTTATCTAATCCATCCCATAATGAAAAAGATATTGAAGAACTAAAAAAGGCATTACAAAGCAGTCGTGGACCTGGTAACTTTCGTAATCTGTTAATGTATGCACCAAATGGTAAACCAGATGGACTAAAATTAATTCCAGTTGGCGAGGTGGCCGCCAAAGATAACTTTGCTGATATTAAATCTGTCAGCCAAGATGATATTTTAACGGCTCATCGGGTACCACCGTCATTAATGGGAATTACGCCAAAAAATACCGGCGGGTTTGGCGATCCAGAAAAGGCATCTAAGGTATTTGCTCGTAATGAAATCAAACCATTACAAGATAGATTTTTACAGCTTAATGATTGGATGGGGGAGGAGGTTGTAAGGTTTAATCCTTATTTACTTGAATAAAAACAAACAAAAATGTTTATTATTAAGTTGACGTGATAAACATTTTTGTTTATTATTTAACTGTCTTAAAACAGCACGGAGCAATAATGAAACAAAGTGAGTTTTTAAGATGGTTAGTTGCTCAAGGTGTTGAGGTAAAGCAAGGGAGTAATCACCTGAAGCTTTATTACAACGGAAAGCAATCAACAATGCCAAGACATCCTAGCAAGGAGTTAAAAAACGGTACAATGATAGCAATCAAGAAGCAACTAAATCTAAATAACTAAAGCCCTCGTAAGGGGGCTTTTTTTAAAAGAGGTTATTATGTTTTATCCTGCAAAACTAACTAAAGAAGATGATGGTTATACAGTCACATTTAGGGATATTCCAGAAGCAATTACTTGTGGTGATGATTTGCAAGATGCGTTAGAAATGGCTCAAGAGGCATTAGTAACAAGTATGGATTTTTATTTTGAAGATCATCGAAAAGTACCGCTTCCTAGTAAGGCAAAAAAAGGAGAACACTTAATTGATTTACCTGCAAGTCTTTATGCAAAAGTATTGTTGCTAAATGAAATGATTGACCAAAATATCTCTAACGTTGAATTAGCAAAACGCATTCATGTAAAGCCACAAGAAGTACAACGTATTGTTAATTTAGAGCATGCAACAAAAATTGACACGATCAGCAAAGCATTGTCTGCTTTGGGTAAACGTCTTGAACTAAATGTAGCTTGACTTTATCACATAATCAAATGAAAGCCCCGAAAGGGGCTTTTTTTGTTATTAACATATATAAACATTCAGCTAACTAAATGTAATATTTAAAAATTTAATTTTATCTATAAAGCGTATAGAGAAACGATTTTTATTCTACACATAGCTGTTCACAGATTTTAAAATCTCTTCGCTGTGAGCGTTTTAGATGGGTTGTCGTTGATTTTTGATGATGATGTAAAGGCTAAAAGTCGAATTGTGATATTTTTACCCCACGCCACCATCGCATTAAAAGTGTGTGAAACTGTGCAAAATTGCAAATGCCACAAGAAAAGCCCTAGTATAAGGGCTTTGGCGATCCGTGATCTTTTTTAGATCTTGCGTTTTCGTGCAGTATAGGTGTGCAGTAAAAAAAATTTATATATTTTCCTTAAATGAAATTATTTATCATGCACAAGATTAAATTAATTTCACAAAAATAAATTTTGTTTACAGGTGTTGACATTGGGTTTGAATCTATTTAGTATAGAAAAATAAATCAAACTATAATAACTATAATAAAAGTATTAACGAGGATATAGCTATGGCGACTAAATTAGGTAAATTGATAAGAAAGCTTAGAATAGATCACGGAACAACGCTTAGAAAAATGGCTGAAACTTTAGGTATTAGCTCAGCCTATTTGTCCGCAATCGAATTAGGAAAAAGAGCTGTTCCTAATGATTTTCTTCACAAATTAAAAGAAAGTTATGCATTATCTGAATCTGATTATAAAGAGTTAAAGGATTCTGTTGAATCATTTAGCTCTCATTTTACTGTAAATTTAGACTCAGCTAATGCTAGACAAAAAGATGTATTCATTGAATTTGCGAGAATGCTTGATAATTTAGATTCAAAAGATTTAGAAAAAATTAATTCTGTTTTGGAGAATAAAAATAATGAATGAAAGTAGAATCAGAAAATTGGGGTTAAGAGTTAGTGGAAAAAGCTGTAAAACAATAAAAAATTATGCAAATGAAGCAAGAAAAATTTTAGGGTATGAATTTAAAGAGTATATTAATATGGCTAGTTTAATGGAGATTTTCATTCATAATGACATGTTAATTATACTCGAAGATAATGATGAACGAGTTCAACAGAAATATGCATATACTCATCCGGATAAAGGGAAAATCTATGTGAGAGATTCTGTGTATAATAATGCTTTTGATGGCGATCCTAGAGCTAGATTTACAGTAGCTCACGAAATAGGGCATTTAATAATGCATAAAGAGCAAGAAATATTTGCAAGAAGTACATGTAATCAGCATAAAATTTATGAAGATTCCGAATGGCAAGCAGATGTTTTTGCTGCTTCATTTTTAATTAATCAAATATTTGTGGCTGATGATATGAACGCACAAGAGATCGCTAATAAATTTGGAGTCAGTTTGGCAGCAGCGGAATCATGGATGAAATATAAAAACAAATAATAAAAAACCAACGAAAACGCTATCGTTGGTTTCTTAGGGGGTATGATAAAGACACATACTTAATTGGCGTTTTGTAGTGTCTCATACTTCCTTAAGTTTCGTCAATAGCGAAATTTAAAGGAGGCATATTATGTCTAAAGAAAAAAGGGAAGGTTATACCTTAATTTTTAGAACTTTTATTACAACAAAAAGCGGGAAACGGGTTTATGCTAGTCAGTGTGGCTTAAAAGCTTTTCCTATTTGGGTTGCAGATAAAACAGCATGATTTAATTTTATTATAGGATAACACAAAATGTCTAAAAATATTAGCTCGACAAGAACAACTAAAATTGCAGTTAAAACATTACAAAATAGTACATCAAGTTCTATTCAAAAATCTTTGGCTGGAAGCGTTTTGTCACAAGTATCACCAAACAAAACTACGTCAAAAATATGGCAGCTAAGGCTTCTGAAGTATTAAATAGCTCTAAATATAGTAAGACTACGAAGTCATTAGCTGGTTCAGTATTAGAACAAGCTAAAGGTAACAAATGATACTGTGTATTGAAGAGTGGCATTGTCCACTCTTTTCTTCTTATTTAATATAGGTTTGCTTATGAATTTATCACAAAAAGTAGATTTAAATACTTTTTATAGTTTTTTAGAAAAAGCGTGGCAACCAATGTGGCTAGCTAATTTTGTTTACTGTTACTTATTTGTGGATGTTATTTCATTTTATATTTCTGGTAGTGGAATATTTAGTTATTCACTAGTGCATATATTAGATGTCAGTTTTGCTAATATAATCATCATAATTACACTTTTTGGAATATTTTCAATATTTCTTTTACCAATTATAGAGATAATCGCGAGTGATTTAATTACCAGAATTGATTTGAATTTTTTAAAAGAACCATCTTTAACGAACGATTATAAGTTAAGTAAAGGATATGTTTCATTTCATCAGTTATCAAATAGTGAAATAGTAAAAAAGTTTGATAAATTTCCAGATTATTTAATGAATATCTATCTTACAGAATCAGAAAAATTTGATTTAAAATTGAAAAATAAGTATAAATTGCAAAATCTCATTGTAGGGATTTTTATTTTTTCTATATTTGAAATTTTTGTTATTGATTCAGTAGGATCAAATACAATTTATTGTTATTTTCAATTATATTTTGAAGATAAAGTAAGTTTTGTATATGTGGTAATTTTCTTTTTATTAGCTATTAGTTATTATAAACTTTGTAATTCTTTTCCGAATTCCCGTTTTTATAATCCAATCCTCTATGCGCAAATTGAAAAAATAAAAACTGGTTAATAATCTAACAATAACTTCAGACTATTAAATGAATGATGATGCTTTTCGCCTCCTTCACTCAGCCCACCATAGAAAAAGCCCGAATATAAGGGCTTTAAGTTTATTCATTCTTTCTAAATTTTGCATTTTCATGCCGTTATGTGTTGTATAAAAATTATTCAACCGGCTCTAAAAATAGTGACGGAAAATCAACATTTTTAGCTTTAATTTTAAGTTTTTTAGTAATATGGCTAATTATTTTCTTCTCATCAGGCAATCCGTCTTTATCAAGAAATTTTTTAGAATTAGAATAGAAATCAGCGTTAGCATAATATTCTTTGGCGACTTTTAATTGTTCATCACTTAATTGTTGAGCGGTTGAATTTATTTGCCAGATCTTATCATCACACTGTGTTCCTGAATTGCCACAACCATCACTCCAATAAGAAGCTTGAGCTAAATAATAGCCTGAGCCTTTAGCTTCAGAAAAAGGCATTACGAAAACAGTTACAACTTTAGCTCCTGTTTTTGAAGAATATTCTGTGGCGGCAAGTTTGGCTGTATCAATTCTTTCTTGTAATGTTTTTGCTTCAGGTGAAACAATAAAAATTTGAACTCTTTTTCTATTTGCAAATGAAGTATCATTTTGCGATACAATTTCATAAGGTTTTACTTCAGCAAAAACAGATGGAATAAAAAATATAGA
>NZ_LZGX01000021.1:0-6943 GCF_001690825.1 Gilliamella sp. Fer1-1 | reverse complement strand
ATCGCCCCGCGCCCATACGCTGGCCACAAGTCAGTGGCACCTTACCCGCACGGGTCACTAGCCCTGATAATGACACCTATGGCTATATTGACACTCACGGGCGCTACCGAGTTAAATTCAACTTTGACTTAAAAGCGTGGAAAAAGGGTACTGAAAGCTTATGGGTACGCTTAGCAAAACCTTATTCGGGTAACACCTATGGTTTTCACTTCCCATTAATTGATGGCACGGAAGTGGCGATTGCCTTTATGAATGGTAATCCAGATAGGCCGTATATCGCCCATGCCATGCACGACAGCGCCCACCCAGACCATGTGACTACGGTAAACAAACACCGCAATGTCATTCGCACCCCCGCCAACAATAAATTACGCATGGATGATAAACGCGGGCAAGAGCATATCAAACTCGCCACCGAATACGGCAAAAGCCAACTTAACTTAGGTCACCTTGTTAACGAAAAAAAAGCACAACGTGGTGAAGGCTTTGAACTGAGGACGGATGAACGGGGCGCGATTGCTGCCAACAAAGGCTTATACTTAACCACGCAAACCGAGCCGAAAGCGCAAGGCAAACAACTGGATATGCAAACGGCAATAAACCAACTGGAAAATGCCTTATCGATTGCCAAAGCCCTACAAAATGCCGCTACCCAGTCCGACGCACACAGCGCGGATACCGACAGTCAAGACCAGCTTAAAGCCAACTTAACTCAGCTAACTCAAAGTGGCCTACTGGCCTATGCGCAAGAAGGCATTGCCTTAACCAGCCCAGAAAACATCCAACTGACAACAGGCAATAGCTTAACCCTAACCAGCGAAAACCAAACCGATATCAACGCATTAAAAAACATCACCGTATCATCTGGCGACGCAATAGGACTATTTGCTCATAAATCAGGCATGAAACTGTTTGCCAACCAAGGCGATATTGCAGTGCAAGCCCAAAATGCCAACCTCAATATGGCAGCCAAGCAAGATATCAAAGTGGATAGCGTGGATGGTGAAGTCACTATCACCGCCAGTGATAAACTGACGCTTATCTGTGGTGGCTCTTATATCAAAATCAGCAGTGAGGGCATTGAACTGGGCACGCAAGATAATGTGTATCTTAAATGTAATGTGATGCAAAAGATGGGTGTATCGTCGTTAGATTATAAGTCGACACTTTTATCAGGTGCTATTCCTCAAACTTTTACCACACAAGATAAACAAGAAGGAATAACACTGTATCTTGAAACCGATGATGGTTATCCAATTCCAACGACTAAATATCAAGTTCGTTTTGATAATGGTGAATTTAGACAAGGTCGTTTAGATCGCGAAGGAAAAGTGGTATTAAAACATGTTCCTCCTAATATGGACTATTATTATCAGTTTCCAGATGATGATGACATTTTAGCGAAAGCCAATGCTCAACGATTACATAAAGCCATTGAAGCGATAAATTCAAAACAGATGATTGGGTATTTAACTTATTCCAAAAATACCATTGAAATGACAATTGATGCCTATAAGGAAATTTATGGAAAAGACATGGTAAAAGATATTTACCAAGCATTAGGACCTTACCACAAAGATAAATTAGCTATCGATTATTTATTTGCAAAAGCAGATATCAAAACGACTAAATATAAAGTATCTATAAATAAGGAATAACCATGCAAAATTATCGAATTGTGGCTAAACCCAATTTAACAAATGTGCTACGTGGAAAGATCATGTCTTTTTCTTTACAAAGAATCAACCCCGACGCACCTGCTCTTGAACAAATTCGGGCTTCATGGCTGTGTTATAACCATATTTCGTTCAGAACTGATGATAAATACCTAGGAAAAGTCATTAATGGACCTCAAAATTCAACTCAATGGAACGAAGTAAAATGGGATATTGAAGGGCGTCACAAAATTGTTTGCCAAATAATATACGGTAACCAAAAGGAATATATTGAATATATCCAAAATGTGATTAATGCAAAACAAAGTGTTTCGTATTCCACAAATACTGCCGAAGAGTCAGAAAATCCATTTATTTTTTATAAAAATTTAACTCAGCAAATTGACTGGATCTTAGTGCAAGAAAAGCAACAGCAGCTATCAGCCGAGGATGAACAGGCTTATCAAAATCGAATGGAATCGTTAAAGCTCTTCAAGGAGAAACTCAAATTTTTGCTTGATAAAGTGCCGGCTGATTGCCGCGAAAACTTTGGACAAGTTCACGTTAAACATATTTCAAGCATTTATGGTGAACGTGAAGATATGTCATTAAGAGTGTGCTATTTTTATAATGATAACGAAGTTCATTTAATTGACTGGACTAGCCCTGTCGATAGGTCATTTTGTGGTGTCTATGTTGGCAAAGGCGAAACAAAAGAAGACGCCATTAAGCAAGCACTTGAATGTTGGGATAAAGATAACCGTTATCCAGAAGGCACTATTAAAGGCTATGCCGCAGTAGATAAACAATTTGGCATTGCAAAAGAAGTCACTTTTGATGATGATAATCGGATTATCTTAGGGAAAGAGATTATTTATGGCGGTATTGAAATTAATTTTGATACAGATGGTAAAAGTGATTCAGATTCCTTATCTGATGCCTTCGCATCATTAGGATTTGCGGCAATAGTGGTTGCGGGTGTCATTACATTAGTTGCTCCAGTGCCCGGTTCAAGAGTGGTATCAGGGTTAATATGGTCATCGATTGCGGCGTCAACGACTTCAGCGGTTATCAATATTGCTGATCGGCATCGAGAAGGTTTTGGTAATTGGAAAGATGATTCATTTGACATCTTAACAATAGTTTCTAATGTGTTTGCTAGCGGTACAATTATCGCATCGGCAAAATGGAGTAGTAAAACATTATTATTAACCAATCTTAGCCAAAAACAAGCCATTAAAATCACGTTAATAGGTCAAATAAGTGCAGATTCATTACAAGGCATTTTGATAACTGAAGAACTAGCCGAAGCCATTTATTCAGTGATGAACAATAAAACGCTACCAGCTGATATCAAATTATCTAAAATCTCTGCACTAATCAAAAGAGGTATCATGGATGGGATACTTATCACAATAAGTATTCACGGAAGCAAAAAAAACCTTACTGCATTAAAGAATGATCCGTATCACTCTAAAACCACCATGAGCCTGGAAAAGATAGATCGATATATTTCAGGTGAAGAACATTTCCCAAAACCGGGTATTGAAAATTCGCTCTCTGAGGTACCAAGCAAAATACCGAGCCAAAAAACAGAGTCATCCCCAGTACCCAATCGAGTGGAAAACTCAAATCAGGTATTACCTGCTTCGCCTAATACGGTATCAAATATTGCCGATGAGATACCCAGTTTAATGCCATACACAAAAGATACGCAATATAACAAAACACTTTCAGTTCAAATAACTTATGAAAACGGCGTAGAAAAAACGTTATCTGCTATATACCCACAAAAGTGGGAACTATTAAGTATGGAAAACAAAGCAAAAGCGGTACCGGGTGAATATTTTCATAGAATATTGGATGAAAATTTAACCAAAGGTCAAGAATTCTCATCATTAAATAAAGACAAAGGGAATATTACCTACACAACCGATTTAAACTCAGGCACAAGAAAATCGAATACAAGTGAAACCGAAAGTAAAACTACGGTTTCCACTAACCATGCAAGTAAAAAGCAAGGTCAGAAAGAGTTAGAAGATGAGTTGAAGGTTTGGAGAAAAGATGAAAAGATAAACATCACTAAAAGAGTTGCTTTAGCCCAAACTCGTTGCGAAGTCGAAGGAATTGTTTCGGAAGCAAATTTTTATAATTTAGAAGTGCCATATTATAAAGAGTTAAAAAATGGTAGAGTGAAACTTGTTGAAGCGATCGATGCAACTTATTACCGATTTATTGATGTAGGCGCATATATGAAATTATTGAAAGAATCTTATTTAGGTTCGAGTAGCTTATATCCCAATGTTACACCGGCCTTTGCTAAAATGCACCCGACTACTGAACGATTAATTAGAGAATTTATTTCTAATAATCAACAGTTTCGTATAATTGATGGCTTGCCGGGGATGCATGCTGAAGTACTATCCACCAATAATGTATTTCAGCAATTAGAGGCAAAAGGGAAAAATGTTGACGAATATCTAGACAAAATTGAAGTGTATACCATTCGCTTAACCGAATATGAGCAAGGTAAAGCATTCCCAGCCTGCCGACACTGTAGTGGTATTCTATCCAAATCAAAAGGCATTCACATTCCAACCGGAAGGGTTGATGATTAAATAGAGTAAAAAATTAAGGAATCCATATTATGATAGTCAGAATCGAACTCAATCAACTAGAAAAGCGCAGTAATTACTACTTTTATAACGATACGCCATTTAATGGCGAAGCTTATGATCATCGAGACAATCAGCTTTATCAGGTATACGAAATCACCGATGGCGTTATTACAGGTAGCCGAGATTATGGCGCTTTACAAGCCGAAGGTATGATTAAAATTGATTATGATTTATTGAACAGTGGTGAATATTTTGATTATGAGATGAATCAATTGCCATACTATTTTCAAGGACAACCATTCACTGGTATCGCATATGAATACAGATTTGGTTTTGTATTGGCTGAAGCAATATTTATTAACAGTTGGTTAGTTGAATATATCAGTTTTTTTGCTGATGGAACTGGTAGATTAAAACGTTACGAAAAAAATGACATTGATATTACCGAAACAACTGGAGATAGAGAATGGTATTTAGAATGGGAAAATAATGCATATAAAAGGATTGAATCTCGCTATTTAGATTATGCAGGAACAGCTCATTCAGGCAACATAAAATTATATTTCAACGAGCAAAAACAGATTAAACAAGTGATTATAAAAGATGATTATGCTTATGTTTCACTATTAGTGCCTAGGGATGATTTAGGTCTTGATTTTAAAACTTTTGATGATTTATTGGCAAAACAAGATATTTTTGCCGATAACCTATCTATCTGGTCAATTGAGGATTCATTATTTAACCAATGGTTAGATCGCGGGCTTTTAAATCAGGTTAAGCAATTAGAGTTATATCACACTAATGTTCAACCTTTGACTATAACAAAAATGCAGCAATTGCAATCTTTGCAACAATTAAAAATATCAGAATGGAAAATTGATGAAAATGATAAGCCTTTATTCATTAAACAACAAAAACAACGCTTTTTAGAGTTAGCCTCAGCACTCTTCTTATTGAAAGAAAGTTGCTCTATTGACGTCATTTTAGAGGATGACGATGAAAATATTTTCGAGAAATATTTACCCGATGATTTAAAACAACAGCTTACTTAACAGATTAAAAAATCATGATAGTCAGAATAGAACTCAATCAACTAGAAAAGCGCAGTAATTACTACTTTTATAACGATACGCCATTTAATGGCGAAGCTTACGATCATCGAGATAATCAACTTTATCAGGTATACGAAATTACCGACGGTATTATTACAGGTAGTCGAGATTATGGTGTTTTTGAAGCCAATGGTATGATAAAGGTCGATTATGAATTGTTACATAGCGGTGACTTTGATTATGAAATGAACGACATCCGTTATTCTTATCAAGGAAAACCATTTACAGGTTTATGTTATCAATATAGTTTTGGTTTTGTACAAGTCGAACATTTGTGTATTGATGGTTGGTTTGTTAAAACTATCGGTTATTATCCCGATGGTACAGGTCGAATAAAAAGATACGAAGAAAAACAAATTGATATTACCGAAACAACTGGTGATAGAGAGTGGTTATTGGAGTGGGAAAATAATGCATGTAAAAGGATTGAATCACGCTATTTAGATTATGCAGAAACAGATCATTCAGGTAATTTAGAATTACATTTCAATGAACAAGAACAGATTAAACAAGCAATTATTGAGGGTGATTATGCTTATGTCTCATTATTAGTGCCTCGAGATGATCTTGGTCTTGATTTTAAAACCTTTGATGATTTATTGGCAAAACAGAATATTTTTGCCGATAACCTCTCTATCTGGTCAATTGAGGATTCATTATTTAACCAATGGTTAGATCGAGGACTGTTAAATCAGGTTAAGCAATTAGAGTTATGCTATGCAAATATAGAACTTTCAACCATTGGAAGATTGGCTGAATTACCTGCTTTACAAACATTAAATTATCGAGAATCTTCCGTATATAAAACGAATCTCGTTTATGCTGAAAAACAAAAACAGCAATATCGAGCACAAGCGCTTGCCTTATTTGCCCTACAACAAAATAGTAATATCAAAATAACCTTTAATGACGGCAGAATCGATTATTTTCAAGAATTCTTACCCGATGATTTAAAACATCAACTAACTTAATAGATTAAAAATCATGATTGAATCATCGTTGCTTGATATGCAAAGCCAAATTCAAAAATGAAATTATAAAATGAATTTAAATGAAGAATTATTAGAACTATTAAGAGAAAATGCTAAAAAAGGTAAAGAGATTAATTTTTTAATAAAGTTAATCAAGGATAGAGTTGATTCTAGTGACTTTAATTCTTTTCTTGTAATAAATTACTTTATGCAAGCGTATCATTTATCTTTTTGTCAAATAAAAGAGTTACCAGGTGCTTTTTGTATGGGAGGAGGCGTATACTCTGATGAGGAAATCAATGCACTTATTTATCCACATATAAAGAAAAGTTTATAACAATCATATTGCCTTTTTGTAATTGGATACAGCAAAAATATAACCTATACTAAATCTTGAACACTAGGTGTTGATAATATAAAAAGATTAAGGTTCCCATATGATGAAAGTCAGAATAGAACTGAATCAACTAGAAAAGCGCAGTAATTACTACTTTTATAACGATACGCCATTTAATGGCGAAGCTTACGATCATCGAGATAATCAACTTTATCAGGTATACGAAATTACCGACGGTATTATTACAGGT
>NZ_LZGX01000020.1:0-4428 GCF_001690825.1 Gilliamella sp. Fer1-1 | reverse complement strand
TTTACATTAATCATCTAATTCTTCTAGCTCCTGATTCTGTAATAACTTGTTATTTTTATATATACTTAATTGATTATCTCGAATAATGTAATAATAATCATTGTTTTGAAATTGATACCCTAATAAGCGATGAGATGAATAATGATTTATAGTTTCCCCTTTTAAAAATATATATAGCTGATCCTTCTTTCTCGTTCCTTCATAATAAACATTTTTACAGTCTAATTCCCCCTCTTCGCAACAATAGGATATTTTAATATTATATTTTAAAGAGTTATATTTAGTTGTATACAGACAAGAATGATTAAAATCATTAGCTAAACAAACAAAAGATAGTAATGGCATTATAATGAAAATTATTTTCATATTTCTTTATATTCTCCATCCAAATGACTATATGTAGTATATTTATTATTTTTAAATAAATAATATTCCGAACGTCTTCGATTATTAACGCCTTGATTAAATTTTCCTTGGGAGTTACTCCAAGATAACCATGCTTCCTCTAATGAATTATAAGTATAAGATCCTTTTGGATTATTTATCATTTTTACTACAGTTGAACTCTTAAATCCTCCAATGCCAATATTAAAAGAAAAAGCAACTAAAGCATCAAATTCATATTGATGAAGTGTTATTTTTATATTTTCGGAAACAACCTTAATATAACCTTTTAAATTTAAATCATTAGAAAGCAATTTTTCTGCTGTAGCTTCATTTATACCATTTTTATATAGTTCAAACTCTTCAGAAGATTTGATCAAATGCCCAATACCAATAGTAGCTCCTTTAGTATAATTTGTAATAGTTTTACCTGTTTGATCATCATACGGCTTCAATCTTAATCCTTCCCATTTTTTTAGAAATGCAATTCCTTTTTTGCTAAATTTGATTTCTTTATAAGCGGCTAGCTGCATAATAGTAACAGGATGAATAAACCACGCCTTGCCATCATCGCTAAGCGTGGCAGGTGGGGTGGTGTCTGTTGCGGTGGTTGTAGCAGTTGTGGCACTGGTTGCCTCGCCATTTTTTGGGGGCGTGTCGTTTTGTTGGTTTAACTTCGATAAGCCTTTAGCCACATCATCCCACCATAACATCTTTTTTATCTTCTCTTTGGTCTTTTCACAAGCTGTCACTTGTTTTTCTAATGCTGCCATTTTGGCATAAGATTCAAACTGTTCTTTAGTCAACTTTTCCGATGGTGATTGTTGATAATCAGCAGAAAAACGGCTTATTTCTCGTCTTCGTGTTTCAAACCCTTTCGCTTCAGGGGAGTCCTTTGCTTTACCTACACGGCTTAAATATGTATCTAATTTTGCTTCGTCACCCGTTTGTAAATACGCTAATATATTTTTAGCATTTTCCGTCATCTCGCTGTTTAACGCTTCCCATTTCGGCAGTTTGCCTTCAGCATCAATTTCACTATACCATTCGCTTTCGTAATTGACTAATAAGCGGCTTAATGCCGAGTACAATATCGGTTTATGATGAATAAATTCCAATCCTTAACCATACAATATTAATATGTCTACTCATTACTATTACATATCTGGTTCATAATGAACATATCTCAGACACTCACCTTTAGAACAACCAAATACTATTTGTTTGATGTTTTTTCCATAAAAAAATCCTAGACCACCCAAATTAATACTATATTTTTTATTTATTCCATTAATTAATAATTCACCTTTTATTTCACACGGATAGATATCAAACGAATTTATTTGAGCTGAATTGATATCTTTTTCAGCAGTAGCGAAAAAATGTATTATCTCTTTTTTATCTAATTTCCATTTATTACATAAATCTTTAAGATAGTCACTATTATCTACTTCTAATACCTTTTTTATCGACAATACTTTAATTACATCACGATTATTGGCATTAGTAACAGCTGGGATCAATGTTCCAATTGTCAGCAGGAGGATAAAGATTTTTACCTTCTCCACTTGTTTTATAAGCAATGCATTGATGTTGATACAAGTCTTATCATTTAAATTAAACTCCTTTTGTAAAAAAATAACTAAATTTCTAATTGATTTCAATTGTTGCGATGTTGAGCCATCCCATTCCTTCGTTATTTTTTCATCATTCCACGCACGGATCTTCGCCAAAATATTAGAAATAGTCCAGTTCTATCATTTTTTAGTATCCAAATACTCTTTTACTTTTATCATAGAGAACTTTCTTCTTTTTGGCTGTATATTAGGAGGGAGTTAAATTTTATAAGCAGATTATTGTTTATCAATCAATTCCACTTATATTGTTTATAATTTGTTTCGTTTATCTTTTTAAAAATGCCTGAAGTACTCATTTGATATGTAAATCTTTTAGATTTTGCTTCACCCTTTCTAAAACCTTTACCGTTATTATCAATTAAATCATAATCAAGTAAATATTGCTCATTTTTACTAATTAAAATCGTCCCATTTTGTTGAATTGTAAAATCATTAAAGTATAACACTTCACCTTCTACATTTACTCGTTCATCTAGAACGATTACGTCAATAATGTTTCCATGATGATCATAACTATTTAGTTGAAAAACAAATACTGGCATATCATTATCAGTATAATTTATAAAAAATATACCTTTATATAAAATATTTTTGTAACTAAAATAAATAGCAGGATAATAGGAATCACTTCTACCAAATTTTGCTAATTTTCGCAAAATGCGGCATTCTTTATCAGAAAACCTAACTGATACTTTTTGATTTGGAGATATACGCAATTCTTCAGTTTTATCCTCCCAATAATAATATTTTGTTACGTCATTCGATGAATAAGGCAAACTTATTTTTTGATAATAATGTAGATCATTTTGTACATTATTACCCATTGCAAGATTAATATGACACAGTATGATAAAATATATAACTACAGGATAGATTAGGTTCTTCATTTTTTACGCTCCTTAATTTTATCCATATCATAAAACTGTACATGCAAATGATGATTATGGTGTGCAGTCTCTTTTGTTATATGGTTAGGAAATTTTTTAATTTTGTTTAAGGTATAACTCCAACCAAGCATATCTGTCCAACCAAATTTATACAAAGCATCATTCCACTGATTTTGACGTTCAACATCAAATAATTCAGGATGTAGATCAATATGAAGGCTTGTCCCATCTCCTTTTGCCAAAACTTCATCAATTCTTAAATATTTAAAATCACCATGATAACCATTATAATGGCTCTTACTGATCCCTGAACCACCAGTGATAGTACTAAACCCATTGCAACTAATATCAACAAAATTAACTTCTAGCATTGCGCCAAAAAAACTTGCTAAAGTATCACGATTCATGAAAAATCGTTTTTGACTACTATCTACATTAAAACAGTACTTCAGACCATGTTGTGAATATTTTTGACGAACTTCTCTTAAATCAATAAGATGAATGAATTTTGTAAGACCATATCTTTGGTGAGGGTAAAAAATATTTGTTACTTCAACATAATCATATATTCCTAATTGATGTACATGACTATTTTTATCATGATAGACATATTTATATTTTTTTTCATAACCTTTTAATGTCTCTACTGGTATATGCCTTTCAATTTTTCCGTCATGATAAATATGATAAGTAACAATTCCTACTCTAGTGAAATAATCCATCATCGCCACCGGATGAATAAACCACGCCTTCCCATCAGCACTAAGCGTGGCTGGTGGGGTGGTGTCTGCTGGGGGGGTTGTGGTATTGGTTGTCTCGCCATTTTCTGGAGGCGTGTCTTGGGGTTGATTCAACTTAGCTAAGCCTTTAGCAACATCATCCCACCATAACATTTTCTTGATTTTCTCTTTGGTCTTTTCCCAAGCTGTCACTTGTTTTTCTAACTGTTTAAGCAAAAAATAGATGTCCAATTGCCCTTTACTGAGCTTTTCTGTTGGGCTGTCTATATAGTCTGCTGGAAAACGTGCTATGCTTCTTCTTAGCTCTTCTAATCCTTTTTTGACTGATTTCTGTTCATCTGCTGCTAGTGTGTTTACATAGATATCACATTTTGCTTCATCCGCTTCTTTTAAATACGTTAATACATTTTTAGCATTTTCCGTCAGCTCGCTGTTTAACGCTTCCCATTTCGGCATTTTGCCTTCAGCATCAATTTCACTATACCATTCGCTTTCGTAATTGATTAATAAGCGACTTAATGCCGTAAATAGCATCGGTTTATCTGCAATACCTTTAAAACTCGCTTCTTTTATACTGGTATATATTTTTGTTTCAACATGGTATTGCTTATCAAGAATAGATAATGTTTCTTTTATTGTTGGTTTATATTGCGATAATGAATGGTTGTCTTTATTACGTTTTAACGATTTGTCTGCGTCAAGGTAGAGTTCTTTTAATGTGGCCGTTTCTTTTATCTGCATAAAATCAAACCAATCCCAACAACTGACCCGCTTAGCACC
>NZ_LZGX01000019.1:0-21309 GCF_001690825.1 Gilliamella sp. Fer1-1 | reverse complement strand
TTTTTTTGTCTTCATTTGTGTGATTGACACAATCCCAGCGAACCCATAACCGCTCTACATCTTCAGCTTCGGGATTAACCTTTTTTAAAAAAAATGACATTTTTTTATTTTGCATCACATATTTTAAGGATGGTTCTGTCACAATTTTGTAGTCTTCTAAATCCATTGTTTTATTTCCTATTATTGTTTTTATTGTTTTTATTGTTTTTATTGTTTTTTGATTTTGGCTTTAGCTAAAAGATAATCAATGAGATTTTTCTGATTGCTGTATGGTCCAATTGCGTCTTTTAATTCTTTTATTAAATCTTCATGATAGATCTGTGTATACGCCTTGCTTGTTTTTGCAACAATTTCTTCCGCATAACTTAAGTAATCAATTATTTCATTTGCATTGCCAATTTTAATTGCTTTATGTAGACGTTGTGCGTTGGCTTTAGCTAAGATGTCATCTTGATCGGGGTAAGCGTAAGCATATTTCATACCCGTTGGCACATTTTTTAATACCACTTTTCCTTCGCGATCTAATTTGCCTTGACGCAATTCACCATTTTCGAAACGTACTATGTATTTTGTCATCGGAATGGGGTAACCATCTTCTGTTTTAAGTTCTAGCGTGATGCCTTCTTGCATATCTTGCTCAGTAAATAATGCTGGTACATCAATTGGATCGTAATTTAATTTAGCAACGCCCATCTTCTGCATGACATTACATTTAAGATAAATATTATCTTGCGTACCCAGTTCAATGCCTTCACTGCTGATTTTGATATAAGAGCCACCACAGATTAGGGTCAGCGCTTTAGTAGCTGTTATCTGTGTTTCACCATCAACACTGTCTATTTTTATATCTTGCTTAGCCGCCATATTGAGGTTGGCATTTTGGGCTTGCACTGCAATATCGCCTTGGTTGGCAAACAGTTTCATGCCTGATTTATGAGCAAATAGTCCTATTGCGTCGCCAGATGATACGGTGATGTTTTTTAATGCGGTGATATCGGTTTGGTTTTCACTGGTTAGGGCTAAGCTATTACCTGTTGTCAGTTGGATGTTTTCTGGGCTGGTTAAGGCAATGCCTTCTTGCGCATAGGCCAATATGCCACTTTGGGTTAGCTCACTTAAGTTGGCTTTAAGCTGGTCTTGACTGTCGGTATCCGCGCTGTGCGCCTCGGACTGAGTAGCGGCATTTTGTAGCGCTTTGGCAATCGATAAGGCATTTTCAAGTTGGCTTATTGCCGCTTGCATATCCAGTTGTTTGCCTTGGGCTTTCGGCTCGGTTTGGGTGGTTAAGTATAAGCCTTTGTTGGCAGCAATCACCCCCCATTCATCCGTCCTCAGTTCAAAGCCTTCACCACGTTGTGCTTTTTTTTCGTTAACAAGGTGACCGAGATTAAGTTGGCTTTTGCCGTATTCGGTGGCAAGTTTGATATGCTCTTGTCCGCGTTTATCATCCATGCGCAGTTTGTTGTTGGCGGGGGGTGCGAATGACATTGCGGTGTTTGTTAATGGTGGTCACATGGTCAGGGTGGGCGCTGTCGTGCATTGCATGGGCAATATACGGCCTATCTGGATTACCATTCATAAAGGCAATCGCCACTTCCGTGCCGTCAATTAACGGGAAGTGAAAGCCATAAGTGTTACCCGAATAAGGTTTGGCTAAGCGTACCCATAGGCTTTCAGTGCCTTTTTTCCACTCTTTTAAGTCAAAGTTAAAGTTAACTCGGTAGCGCCCGTGAGTGTCAATATAGCCATAGGTGTCATTATCAGGGCTAGTCACTCGTGCGGGTAAGGTGCCACTGACTTGTGGCCAGCGTATAGGCGCTGGGCGATAGGGTTTTAAGGCTTGATAGGGAATGGCGGTAAAGGTAAGTGCATAAGCATCGGTACGGTTACCTTGCCCTTGCACACTTAAAATAACCACCCCTTCTTCAATCGATTTTAACGGACTGCCTGTGATGTTAATAAGTTGCCCAGGAGCTAATTGATAGCGGTTGCTTTTACCCGTGAGGATTATTTGCTGGCTAATCGCCTGCTCATGGCGAATACGGGCATACCATTGACCGCTTTCAATGGCGTTATCTTGTTCAATGCTGTCATCTTGCGGTGACGGGTTAGCGGTTTGTACTTGGTTGGAATTAGTGGCTTTGTCATTTGGCTTGCTCTGCTGACCTTGTCCGCTTTTATAATGCTCTTCGTAACGGTAATCAGTGCCTTGCGTGGTGGTGGTTTTCGGTTGGGTGTTGATATCGGTGAGTAAATCGGCTTTGGCATCACGGTAGTTATAGTCTTGAACGGTCACTGAGGCGGGTACCACTTCGCTATGTAAGGTGATATCCCAAACACTTTCTATGCCCGTATCGGCCATACCACTCGGCGGTTTATAGTCGATATTGGCCACCTGTGCATAGCCTTGTTCATAATCACTTAACACCATCACATCACAGTCATGCTCGGCGTGGATTTCAAAGCGGAACCAGATACCGACATCAGCCAATAAGCGTTGAATAAATTCCAGGTCGCTTTCTTGCCACTGGGTGATAAATTCCCGTTCAGGATAGCTGTCTTTGAGCGCTAACCGGTAATCAATGCCGGTAAAGCCGTGACTGCGTAGCACTTCTTCAACCACACTGACCACGCTTTGATTTTGAAATATAGCACTATTTTTCCCTATCGCTAAGCGAGCTAATCGGGAAGATAACACGACTTGGTAATGAGCTTCATCTTTATTGACTGATAGCTGGCTAAATTCAGTGATAACCCCATGCAAGGTGCGTTTATTCGTCACGGCGGGCAAGTCGCTTAACGAACGAATAGCGGAAGTTAATGGCTTGTTAATAACAGGATTAAAGAAGAAAGTCGATTTTTGATTAAGGAACGCATCGGGCGATAAGGTTTTGTCAGGGCTGGTAAAGGTAATCACATAACGCCAAGGTTGGTTTAACTGCTCATTACCGTCAACATGCAAAACTGAAATTGGTGCGGTCAGCCCGTCAACGGTTAAGGTATAGCGGTTGTGACTAACACCCCCTAAACCGGCCATTAAATGGCTAAACTCGCCACCGAGTTGATCCAAAAGATGATTAAGCTCGTTTGCCATGGTGTTCTCCCTTTTCCTTTAAATCAGTGCAAGCTATTTTTAATTGATGTTGTTAATTTATTGTTATATCTGGTTTGATTTATTATGACCGATAATTTAAGTGAGATATATAACGTTGTCAAATAAAATATTTGTTTTTTATCAATTGGTTATTTTAATATTAAAAGCTTATGTTAGTTGAATAAGTATGTTATTGATAGCAAAAGGCTTGGTAAATCGAGAATAGGTAAGCTGTTTTTTAACTCTTGTGCGTTGCATATTTAGAAAAGGCATTTGCCTATTTTTTGCTAATATACAGTTATTTTCAAAATTTTTTTGAGTATTCTTTCCAAAATTTAATGGATGTCAATTATGGCCGTGTAATAGAAAAAATAGCGATAATAAATTTATATAATACTATTTAAACGTGTCTTTGGAATTAACTATCTTAATTGTTTTTACAAGAAATTGATTTTATTCTTAAACAAATATTTTTATGAAGTTTTTTGGTAACCTTACTTATTGTTTTAGATAGCCACATAGTTTGCTTTCTTTTGTTCTATGTTTTACCTATTTTAGACTTAACAGCGTAATTAGCATGAAAATCTTAGTGGGTTTTTCTGCTTTATCTGCATTTCGTGTGCGTAAAATCTTATCTGTTTTTCGTGAAAAATCCATTACTGATTATTAATCATTACTGTTACTAATATTGAAGCGCAATATTTAAAGCGTTCAACTATGAAATTAAATTGGCATGTTATTATTTTTACAAATTAAAATAATATTAATCAGTTAATTATTATTCAATTTATTGTCATGGGCGGTGTATCATAATAACAGTTTTATCTTAAAAGCCATTGAATTTACGATAAAACTGTTATTTTTATAATATTTTTATGTAGATGATCTTCTACGTGATGGACGCCGAAAAGGTTTTGGCGTTGGTAAATCAACTAATAATGCAGAAGGGTCATACTGGCTAACGGGAATAGCATGATCAATTGCTTTTTCAATTGCGGGTAAGTTTTGCGAATAGCGCTCGCAGGCAAGGGAAATCGAGTATCCCTCAGCTCCCGCCCGCCCTGTACGACCAATACGGTGTCTGTAATCGTCACAATCATCAGGTAGATCATAATTAAATACATGGGTCACATTAGGAATGTGTAAACCTCGTGCAGCCACATCGGTTGCAACTAAAATATCAAGATTACCTTGTGTAAATTGCTCTAAAATTGATAAACGTTTTTTCTGAGCAATATCGCCAGTGAGTAATCCAACACGGTGCCCATCAGCAACAAGATGTCGCCAAATCTTTTCACAAGCCACTTTGGTATTAGCAAACACAATACAGCGATCTGGCCATTCTTCTTCAATAAGTGTTTGTAAAAGCGCTAATTTATCTTCATTTGATGGAAAGAATAGTTCTTCTTTGATTCTGTGACCAATCTTTTGTTCTGGCTCAACTTCAACATACTGTGGATTGTTCATATGTTCAAATGCGAGCTCACGCACATTATGTGTTAATGTTGCAGAAAATAGCATGGTTAGCCGTTTTTGCGGCGGCGTAATGTGTTTGAAAATCCAACGTACATCACGAATGAATCCTAAGTCAAACATACGATCGGCTTCATCTAAAACGACAACTTGAAGCGCCTCTAGGTTGATATAATTTTGTTTAGCATAGTCGATTAATCTTCCTGTTGTGGCAATTAATATATCTACGCCGTTAGATAGCATTTTTAATTGTTTATCGTAGCCATCGCCACCAAAAGCTAATCCTAATTTTAAACCTGTTTCTTCAGATAACGCTTGTGCATCATGATAAATTTGCACAACTAATTCTCGTGTGGGTGCAAGAATTATAGCTCTTGGTTGATTGGTTTTGTGATCAGGTAAAGGTTTATGATTCAA
Source organism: Gilliamella sp. Fer1-1 (assembly GCF_001690825.1). Lineage (NCBI taxonomy): Bacteria > Pseudomonadati > Pseudomonadota > Gammaproteobacteria > Orbales > Orbaceae > Gilliamella > Gilliamella sp. Fer1-1. Next base: position 16,325 of record NZ_LZGX01000019.1, on the reverse strand, counting down.
CAGGTGATTAAATGTTGAGGCTAAAAAAGCCATTGTTTTGCCAGTTCCTGTTTGCCCTTGCCCAGCAATATCGATCCCTGTAGTGGTTAATGGTAATGTTTTTTCTTGGATTGGCGTACAGTAAACAAACCCTTTTTTCTCAAGTGCTTTTAACACCAAAGGATGAAGAGGAAATTGACTAAAAGTTGTTTGGGTAAGATATGATTGAATCATTATGGTTGCAGATATAATTATCAGAATCTGGAGATTATAACATACTAAATACCGTGACATCACTAATAATTATGTCCTATTATAATAATTACTAGCCGAGAAATGCAAAGTAATCTATTATTGTGTCAAGTTAAAGTATGTTGGAGATAGAAATGAGTAATAATATCGTTCTTTTATCGGAAGAGACATTCGATAAAACAATTAATGAATCAGCAAAACCTGTACTCGTTGATTTTTGGGCTCCATGGTGCCAACCCTGCCAAATGATTGCTCCTATTCTGGAGGAAATAGCTCAGGAATATAATGATAAAATTATTATTGCCAAATTGAACGTTGAAGAAAACCCTAATGTAGCGCCTAAATTTGGTATACGAGGCATTCCAACATTGTTGATTTTTAAAAATGGGCAAGTGGTTTCGACTCAAGTCGGTGCGCTATCTAAAGCGGAGCTTAAAAATTTTATCGATTCTCAATTATGAAATAGCCTTTATATTGCATAAGAACTAAGAATTGAATAAAAACTAAGATAATAATTATTAAGAGAGTAGTGCATTGTGTACCGCTCTTTTTGTTTGGCTTTACGAACAAGACTAATTAATGCAATTAAATCTAGACATATTGATATTTTTAGTGTAAATTGCGAGCTTCTTACAAATACTCCTTTCTACAAATTCATTGTTTTTATTGGTAAAGTGGTGAAATTCTACATACAGATCTTTAATTATCATCAATAGCTTAGTAATCGATTGAATTTATGTGCTGTAAGGGAAAGAATTTTTTATAAGTAAATGAAACAAAGATACACAAATAGTATTAATTGCAAACATATCAATTTTATCCTCAAGAATTTTTAAAATTATGAATTTAACTGAATTAAAAAACACTTCTGTCTCTGAGCTTGTAGCGCTTGGTGAGAAAAAAATGGGGCTTGAAAATCTTGCCCGCCTTAGAAAACAAGACATTATTTTTGCGATTTTAAAGCAACATGCCAAAAGTGGTGAAGATATTTTTGGCGATGGTGTGCTGGAAATTTTACAAGATGGTTTTGGCTTTTTACGCTCTGCTGACAGCTCTTACCTAGCAGGACCAGATGATATTTATGTATCACCAAGCCAGATTCGGCGGTTTAATTTACGGACGGGTGATACTATTGCAGGTAAAATTCGCCCACCAAAAGAAGGCGAACGTTATTTTGCTTTACTGAAAGTTAACGAAGTCAATCATGATAAGCCAGAAGATGCCCGCAATAAAATCCTTTTTGAAAACTTAACTCCCCTTCATCCAAATTCTCGTTTACGTATGGAACGAGGCAATGGCTCTACAGAAGATATCACAGCGAGAGTACTTGATTTAGCCTCGCCAATTGGTAAAGGTCAACGTGGTTTGATTGTTGCACCGCCTAAAGCTGGTAAAACAATGCTTCTACAAAATATTGCACAAAGTTTAGCGGTGAATCATCCTGAATGTGAATTAGTCGTTTTAATGATTGATGAACGACCAGAAGAAGTGACCGAAATGCAGCGTTTAGTTAAAGGTGAGGTTGTTGCTTCAACATTTGATGAGCCGGCTGCAAGACATGTTCAAGTCGCTGAAATGGTTATTGAACGAGCTAAACGTTTGGTTGAACATAAAAAAGATGTCATTATTTTATTAGATTCGATCACCCGACTTGCTCGAGCTTATAACACCGTTGTTCCATCATCAGGTAAAGTATTAACTGGTGGTGTGGATGCGAATGCACTGCATCGACCAAAACGCTTTTTTGGTGCTGCTCGTAATGTAGAAGAGGGCGGTAGCTTAACTATTATTGCCACTGCACTGATTGATACGGGTTCTAAAATGGATGAAGTCATTTACGAAGAGTTTAAAGGTACAGGTAATATGGAAGTTCATTTATCACGTAAAATTGCTGAGCGCCGTGTGTTCCCTGCTATTGACTTTAATCGTTCTGGTACGCGTAAAGAAGATTTAATGACTTCACCGGATGAGCTACAAAAAATGTGGATTTTACGTAAAATTCTTAATCCAATGGGTGAAACTGATGCGATGGAATTTTTAATCGATAAGTTAGCCATGACTAAGACTAATGATGAATTTTTTGAAATGATGAAGCGTTCATGATTTGTTCAGTTGATAATAAATATTATTAAAGTAATGAAAAATAGCCGTATTGTATTCTGATACGGCTTTTTTTATGGCAGAATATAGCGTAATTTATAAAACTTAAGTACGTTATAGATATTGTTAAAAAAACCTTATGGTTAAGGTTATAAAGGTTTAATAAAGGAGCCAAATTATGTCAAAACAACAAATCGGTGTTATTGGAATGGCGGTTATGGGGCGAAATCTTGCACTTAATATCGAAAGTCGCGGGTTTTCTGTTGCTATTTATAATCGTTCTAAAGATAAAACCGAACAAGTCATGGCTGAGCATTCTGATAAACAGTTGGCTCCTTACTTTACGATTGAAGATTTTGTCAATGCATTAGAGAAGCCTCGCCGTATTCTTATTATGGTGCAAGCAGGTAAAGGGACTGATGCGGTGATTGATGAGCTACGTCCATTATTAGATAAAGGCGATATTATTATTGATGGCGGTAATGCTTATTTTGAAGACACCATTCGTCGCAATAAAATGCTTTCAGATGAAGGTTTTAATTTTATTGGTACAGGCGTTTCTGGTGGTGAAGAAGGTGCACTTAAAGGGCCTTCAATTATGCCCGGTGGACAAAAAGAGGCTTATGAGCTAGTTGCACCGATATTAGAGAAAATAGCCGCTAAGGCTAATGGTGAACCTTGTGTCGCTTATATCGGACCAAATGGCGCGGGTCATTATGTGAAAATGGCTCATAATGGTATTGAATACGGCGATATGCAACTGATAGCTGAAAGCTATTTTGTATTGAAACATGCTGTGGGTTTAACTAATGATGAACTAGCTGATGTGTTTACCGACTGGAATAAAGGTGAATTAGATAGTTATTTGATTGAAATCACAGCCGATATCTTTAGACATAAAGATGATGAGGGTAATTATTTAGTTGATGTGATTTTGGATGCAGCAGGTAATAAAGGCACAGGGAAATGGACCAGCCAAAGTGCATTGGATTTGGGGGAACCTTTATCTTTAATCACTGAGTCTGTATTTGCACGTTATTTATCAGCCATTAAAGATCAGCGCATTTCGGCTGCAAAAGTGTTAAAAGGTCCGCAAAACGAACCATATAGTGGTGATAAGAAAGTGCTTATAGAGAAGGTTCGTAAAGCGCTGTATATGGGTAAAATCATCTCTTATGCGCAAGGTTTTGCGCAGTTAAAAGCCGCATCTCATAAGTACCAGTGGGATTTAAATTATGGTGAAATTGCTAAAATTTTTAGAGCTGGATGTATTATTCGCGCCCAGTTTCTACAAAAAATTACTGATGCTTATACTGATAACAATGAGATCGATAATTTATTATTGGCACCTTATTTTAATCAAACAGTTGAGGCTTATCAGCAATCATTACGTGATGTGGTGTCTTTAGCTGTACAACAAGGTATTGCAGTTCCAACACTTTCGGCAGCTATTGCCTACTATGATAGTTATCGTTCTGCGGTATTACCCGCTAATTTAATTCAAGCGCAACGAGACTATTTTGGTGCACATACCTATAAGCGTATAGATAAAGAAGGTGTGTTTCACACCGATTGGTTAAATATTGAATCATAGTATTTTCAATTTCTAATTCTATTTTTTTAACAAAAGTGCAGAACTTGCGGGCACTTTTGTTTCTCTTCTTTTCTCTTTTTATATCCCAATAATTTATAAATACTTGTCATTATTGATTTTAAACTTGTCAAGTTATTTTATTTATTAAAAAACCTAGAAAAACACTATATATGGTGTATAATTCGCTAACATTTACTATATATAGTATTTTCTAAGCAATGTGAGAACTTTGATTTCTATCATAAAAACTTAATATTCTGGTAAAAAATAATAATTATATGAATATTTTTACTGATATAAATCTATGCCAATTGCTAATTATTAATGAATATTGAGGAGCATATTATGCCTGTAGTAATTAAACGAGATGGTTGTCAAACTGCATTTGATGAGACTCGAATTAACGATGCCATTGTTAAAGCTGCTGTGGCAGCCAATGTTCATGATCCAGATTACTGTGCAACAGTTGCTCGTGTTGTGACCAATCAAATGAGTGAATATGATAGTGTTGATATTAACGAAATTCAAAATGCAGTTGAAAATCAGTTAATGTCAGGTCCTTATAAAAAATTAGCGAGAACTTATATTGAATATCGTCACGATCGTGATCGTGCCCGAGAGGAGCGTAGTCGGTTAAATCAAGATATTCGAGGGTTAATTGAGCAAAGTAATGTTGCTATTTTAAATGAAAATGCTAATAAAGATAGCAAAGTAATACCGACTCAGCGCGATTTACTTGCGGGTATCGTGGCAAGGCATTATGCTAAACAATATATTTTACCAAAAGACATTTCTCAAGCTCATGATTGCGGTGAAATTCATTATCATGATTTAGATTATGCGCCATTCTTCCCAATGTTTAACTGTATGTTAATTGATTTAGATGGTATGTTAACTAACGGATTTAAAATGGGTAATGCTGAAATTGAGCCGCCAAAGTCAATTGCAACAGCGGCAGCTGTAACAGCACAAATTATTGCGCAAGTCGCTAGCCATATTTATGGCGGTACGACAATTAATCGCATTGATGAAGTTTTAGCAAAATTTGTTACCGTCAGTTATAACAAACACAAACAAGTGGCTGAAGAGTGGGATATCCCAAATCCAGAAGCTTATGCTGAAAGCCGTACCCAAAAAGAGTGTTATGATGCGTTTCAATCTTTAGAGTATGAAGTCAATACTTTACATACCGCTAATGGTCAAACACCGTTCGTTACTTTCGGTTTTGGGTTAGGAACTAGCTGGGAATCACGATTAATTCAACAATCTATTTTAAATGTTCGTATTAAAGGACTTGGCAAAAATCACAAGACAGCGGTTTTCCCAAAACTGGTTTTTGCAATTAAAGATGGTATTAATCATAAACAGGGCGATGCTAATTATGATATTAAGCAACTTGCACTTGAGTGTGCAAGTAAGCGGATGTACCCAGATATTTTAAATTACGATAAAGTTGTTGAGGTGACTGGCTCATTTAAAACCCCAATGGGTTGTCGCAGCTTTTTAGGCGTTTATGAAGAAGATGGTCAGCTAATTCATGATGGTCGAAATAATTTAGGCGTAATTAGCTTAAATTTACCTCGGATAGCTATTGAAGCTAAAGGCGATGAAGCACGTTTTTGGGAAATTTTAGATAAACGTTTGGCTATTTGTAAAAAAGCATTAATGACGCGTATTGCTCGACTTGATGGAGTAAAAGCCCGAGTTGCCCCGATTTTATATATGGAGGGAGCTTGTGGCGTAAGGCTTAATGAAGATGATAGTGTTTCTGAAATCTTCAAAAATGGTCGGGCTTCAATTTCTTTAGGATATATTGGTCTTCATGAAACGTTAAATGCCTTATACGGAAATCAAGCACACCCATTTGATAGCGATAAATTACGTGAAAAAGGAATAGCAATTGTTGAGCATTTACGTAAGGCGGTAGATCAATGGAAAGATGAAACAGGTTATGGCTTTAGTTTATATAGTACACCAAGTGAAAATTTATGTGATCGATTCTGTCGGCTTGATACTGCTGAATTTGGCGTGATACCTGGTGTTACTGATAAAGGTTATTACACAAACAGTTTTCATCTTGATGTTGAGAAAAAAGTTAACCCATATGAAAAAATCGAATTTGAAAAAGCTTATCCATCAGTGGCAAATGGTGGCTTTATTTGCTATGGGGAATATCCAAATATGATAAATAATGTTAAAGCATTAGAGGATGTTTGGGATTATAGCTATGCCCGAGTTCCTTATTATGGTACTAACACACCAATTGATGAATGTTATGAATGTGGCTATACGGGAGAATTTTCGTGTACCAGTAAAGGTTTTGTTTGCCCAAGTTGCGGTAATCATGACTCTTCAAAAGTTTCTGTTACTCGCCGTGTTTGTGGCTATTTAGGTAGTCCAGATGCTCGTCCATTCAATGTGGGTAAGCAAGAAGAAGTGAAACGTCGTGTTAAACATTTGCATAATGGGCAAATCGGATAATAATTAAATAGTTATGAATTATCATCGTTATTATCCTGTTGATGTTGTCAATGGCGAAGGGACTCGCTGTGTGCTTTTTGTTGCTGGATGTGTACATCAATGCCCTGGTTGCTATAACAAAAGTACATGGGGTATCAATTCTGGTTTGCCATTTACTCAATCACTTGAAGATCAAATTATCAAAGATTTACAAGATACTGAAATAAAACGCCAAGGATTATCACTTTCTGGCGGTGATCCATTGCACCCACAAAACGTTCCAACTATATTAAAATTGGTTCAACGTGTTAAATCGGAATGCGCTAACAAAGATATCTGGCTTTGGACTGGGTATAAACTTGGTGAGTTAACAGTCGAACAACAAGCTATTATTCCTTATATTGATGTATTAATTGATGGAAAATTTATTCAAGAACTCGCTGATCCTCGCCTATTATGGCGAGGAAGCAGTAATCAAATTATTCACCGTTTTAAATAAAAATGGTTAGTTAATTATTGAGACTTGTGTAAATTTAGAAGATAGGAAATCGCTTCGCGGTAGTTAATTTCAAGATTTTCGCTACTTGACGAGGATATGTGTAAGTCAGTAATTTTACCATTATGAATTCCATAAACCCAGCCATGTAAATTCACTTTTTGCCCTCGTTGCCATGCTGATTGAATGATAGTGGAGTGACCTAGATTGTAAACTTGTTCAATCACGTTTAGTTCACATAAAACATCTAAACGAATATCCGCTGGAAATTCACCTAGTAGTGAGCTATTTCGAAACCACAGATCTCGAATATGCAACAGCCAGTTGTTAATTAGTCCTAAATCTGGGTTTTCAACCGCATCTCGAATTCCCCCACAACCTAGATGACCACAAACAATGATATCTTCGATTTTAAGGACATCTACAGCATATTGCACAACGGATAAACAGTTTAAATCAGTGTGTATTACAAGATTACCGACATTTCGATGTACAAATAATTCACCCGGTTTTAGCTTAATAAGCTTTTCTGCTGAAACACGACTATCTGAGCAGCCGATCCACAAAAATTTCGGATTTTGTTCAATGGCAAGTTGTTTAAAAAATTCTGGATCTTCTTGCTCTATTTTTTCTGACCATTCGTGATTAAAACGAATCAAATCTTGTACATCAAACATAATTGATATTTCCTCATCTATTTCATTATTATTTTTATTATTATATTTTTGTTTATTTTACGTTATTCAATTTGCCTAATATGTTGAATCTTACTTTTCATGATCAACTTACGCCAGAAAGGCGTCGTTAATAATTTAGCTTTAACAATTTTGCAATAGAGTTTTAAACGTAGTGGAATTGTGCGTTGATAATAACATTTATTTGGTTTCGGATGTTTACTGTTTAAAATCTTACTTAAAATTTCCGCACTATCCAATGCATAACTAATTCCTTCTAAAGAGCTAGCACTGATAAATCCAGCAGCTTCGCCAATTAGAAATATGTTTTCATTGCCAGTATAAAAATCACGTAACCGATTTGGGTAAACCACTAAACACTTTTCTGTTTTGACTGGTTTACTAAAAATAAACCCCTGAGCTGTTAATTTTTCTTTTAATTGCTCAAAATTTTGATTTGCCACTTTTTTAGGAAAAGCGCCACCAAAAATAAAATAACCATTTTTTGAAATGCTCCAAGCATAGCAATTTGTCGTTTGATTATCAAAAATGCACGAATTAAATGGATTTGGGTGCTGTTCTACAAACCATTGTTGTATAGCTACATATTGCCTTATTGTATGCTGAGGATATCGCATTCTTCTAACAAGCGAGTTGGCGCCATCAGCACCTACTACATATTGCGCTGTGATATTATATTCGGTTTTGTGTTCATCAATATAAGTAATTTGATAACCATCAATAATGCGCCTTACTTCTTTACAAAGCGTATTATGAAGAACGGTTACTTTTGACGGTATCAGTGATTTTAACCATAGATCAAATTTGTGTCGATCAAAACTCACATAACTTCGTTGGTAATTGCGAACAAGTTTTGTTTGTAAGTCATAAGTTTTGACACTAAAAATTTGAGGATTAGTTAAAATATCAGTGGGTAAATTCAGCTTTTGTCGAACAAAAGCTTTTTGTGCATCATCTGCTAATAATCCACCACAAGGTTTATGAAAACCTTCATCTGTAGATTGATGTTTTTTATCTAATGCAATGACTTTGAACGACGGGCTAAGTAAACGAGCTAGCGTGCTGCCTGCAGGCCCAAGCCCTATAATTGCGATATCATAATCCATGTTATTGTACTGCTTGCTTTATCACGGTTAAAAAAACTTTCATGTTAGCAAATTAAATTCAATGTGGCTATTAGAGATATCGTTTTCTGTATACCAACTAGCTTGTCAAAAAGTTTCAGGAATGTATACCGTTTCAGCATATAATATAATTTTTTTCAATATGTTAAATTTGTTATTGACCTGATGCTGTTTTTTTAATGCTTGATATAGTTCATTACTTTGATCAAAGCGCTGTATAGCAAGCCAATATGATTTTGGGATTTGCTCTTTTACTTCTTCAAAGATAGTCGCTTTGTGGTGGATTTTATAAATTCGGTGAATCACTTTAGCTTTTTATTCATTGCCAACGTGATCAGTTTTAGTTAAAAAATGATGCGATTTGAAAAAACAATTTGTGAAAGAACTATGTGATATTCATTAATGTGATATTCAGTAAAATGCTTTAAAATATGTTGCGCATCTACCAGTGTAATAATCGATCAAGTTGGATTTTTCTCGAATTAGATCATCAATAAAAACGGCTCGAATCATTGGTGCCAGATCCCAGATTGGCAAGATCAGTTGGTAGGATAATCTACCAATCAAATTGTAATTCACCCTGCTTAGTGTTTTACGTGTAATTTATATCATGCTTCGGTTAGTTTTCCTTGCGCGCTACAGTAAATACAGCCATTGGTCATTTCAACGATTTGAATTTTAGTGTTAATATTTAACAAATTACTATCAATGCTTACTGAGCTAAATTCGTTTTCGATAATAATGGCTTTTCATCACGGTTATGTTGTTTTAATAAATAATTAAGGTGTGTTGTCTTACCTGAGCGAAGAAAGTTATTAAGATTACAGGTAATAATGAATTAGTAATAAAATCTTTTATTTATAGCTTTTTAATTATTAGCAATATTTAAAACCACCTTTGCCATTGTCTTTTTCCTTCTAGTGCTTTTTAAAAAAACTTTATCAAACATAGGGAGTTGCTTTGGGTGGGTAAGCTTCATATGCTGAACATAATTATCATAACCCAAAGTGCCCACCATCAGTTTTGCAGTTTGACCAAGGTATTTCCCTACTTTAGAGAGAGAATCAAACATATTTTTCTCAGATTGAATACGATATTATTGAAATATAAAATCTTTAAATGGTTATATCGCATAACTCAAATTATAATGACGAATGCAGTATATACCAATAAAGGTGGGAATTTGCCTGAGCCAATCATTGATTAATTGTAATGATTATTAGATTCGCAAATAAAAATCAAATTTTTGATAGCGTTTGATTTTCTGTACTTTTAGTTGATTTGAAAAGAATAGCACTTTAATTTTTTCATGAAATTCATTTATCTATTAGTAAATAACTTCTATAATGTTTGCCAATTTATCACGCATAAGAGTTAATAATGGAAAAGTTTCACGTAAAAGGCCCTACCACGTTAAACGGTGAAGTGGTTATTTCTGGCGCAAAAAATGCTGCGCTGCCAATTTTATTTGCTGCCATTTTGGCTGAAAAGCCTGTTGAACTTAGAAATGTTCCCAAGTTGAGAGATATTGATACGACTTTGGAATTGCTAAGTCAACTAGGTGTAAAATGTGAGCGAAATGACTTTATTCATCTTGATGCGGGTCATCTTAATAACTATTGTGCGCCTTATGAGTTAGTTAAAACTATGCGAGCTTCAATTTGGGCTTTAGGTCCACTTGTGGCACGATTTGGGCAAGGACAAGTTTCATTGCCTGGTGGTTGCGCTATCGGAGCAAGGCCTGTCGATCTTCATATTACAGGTCTTGAACAATTAGGTGCAACTATCACGCTTGATGAAGGTTATGTTAAAGCATCAGTAAATGGTCGGCTTAAAGGTGCTCATATAGTGATGGATAAAGTAAGTGTTGGTGCAACCGTTACTGTTATGTCAGCAGCAACTTTAGCGGAAGGTAAAACGATAATCGAAAATGCAGCTTGTGAACCTGAAATTGTTGATACAGCTAAATTTTTAAATATGCTAGGCGCCAAAATTACAGGTGCAGGTACTATGCGTATTGAGATTGAAGGTGTTGAACGCTTAGGTGGTGGTGTTCATGAGATTGTTTCTGATCGCATTGAAACAGGGACTTTTTTAGTGGCAGCTGCGATATCCAAAGGTAAAATTACTTGTCGTAATACTGATCCCACTTTGCTTGATGCTGTGCTTTCTAAGCTGAAGGAAGCTGGTGCTAAAATTGAATTTGGTAAAGATTGGGTGTGTTTAGATATGCAAGGAAAAAGAGCGAAAGCAGTGAATATTCATACCGCACCTCACCCAGGGTTTCCTACTGATATGCAAGCTCAATTTTCATTATTAAATATGGTTGCTGAAGGCACAGGGATCATTAAAGAAACGATTTTTGAAAATCGGTTTATGCATGTGCCTGAATTAATTCGTATGGGAGCCAGAGCAGAAATTGAAGGTAACACCTTAATAACTCACGGTGTCGAAAAGCTCAGTGGTACACAAGTAATGGCAACGGACTTACGAGCTTCAGCAAGTTTAGTTTTAGCGGGTTGTATAGCTGAGGGGCTAACTACCGTTGATCGTATTTATCATATTGATCGAGGCTATGACAATATTGAAGCAAAATTAAGAAAACTAGGTGCCAATATTGAAAGGATAATAAAATAATGACAAAACAAGCATTGGTGTTTTTATCGGACGGTTGTGAAGAAACAGAAGCTGTGACAACAATTGATTTATTAACTCGAGCAGCAATTAATGTTACGACAGCTAGCATTTCAAGTTCTCGTGAAATTGCCTGCTCTCGAGGCGTAACAATTTTGGCTCAAAAAGTATTTTCAGACATTCAATACATCGATTTTGACGTAGTGGTGTTGCCTGGTGGGTTAAAAGGAGCTGAAAACTTTCGAGATTGTCCATTATTGATTGAGAAATTAAAGCAAACGCATTTAAATGGTGGCATTGTTGCTGCAATTTGTGCTTCGCCAGCTATGGTTTTACAACATCATAATTTATTTCCTAACGCTAATATGACAGGTTACCCAACTACTAAAGGTGCATTCAAAAATTGGAAAGCAGATAGGGTTTATTTTGACAAGTCGAATAACGTTATTACTAGTCAAGGTCCTGCGACTTCTATTGATTTTGCTTTAAAAATTATCGATGTATTGTTAGGCCGAACAAAGGCTGCTGAGGTTGCCGAGCAGTTAGTTCTTCCATTGGGAATTGAGTCTTATCAATAAATTAGGTACTAAATGTCAAATTCACATTTGTACGAAAAGTTAGTTAAAAGAGCAACGTTAATTGCCGTTTTGACCTCTATTTTTCTAATTTTAATTAAATTTATTACGTGTTGGTTAACTGGTTCAATAAGTTTATTTGCTTCATTACTGGATTCAAGTATTGATTTACTTGCATCTGGTTTCAATTTTTTTTTAGTTCGCTATGCGTTAAAACCTGCTGATGATGAGCATACTTTTGGTCATGGCAAGGCTGAATCTTTGGCTGCATTGTCGCAAAGCGCATTTATTATTGGCTCGGCGATAATTTTATTATTTTCTAGTGTTCGATCTTTTATTCATCCTAGCGAATTGCAAATCCCTTTATTAGGAATTATGGTTTCGACAGTTTCAGCGGTAATCACAGGCTTCCTTGTTTTATATCAAAGGCGAGTTGTAAAAATGACTCATAGTCATGCTATTCAGGCTGATATGCTACATTACTCCTCCGACATGTTGATGAATATTGCTGTTATCATTGCGCTTTGCTTAAGTTGGTATGGACTTACTTATGCAGATGCTGCCTTTGCAGCCTTGATTGCTTTATATATTTGTTATAATGCTTACCATATTGCTTATCATGCTATCCAAGATCTGTTGGATCGCGCTTTGCCTGATAGCGATAATGTACGAATTGCTGAAATTATTTCTTCATACCCTGATGTTCTAGGTTTTCATGATCTAAAAACACGACAAGCAGGACCTATAAAATTTATTCAATTACACCTTGAACTCGATGATGACATGCCTTTAATTAAAGCTCACGCTATTGCGGATGCTATTGAAAAATATATTGCAGAAGAATTTTCACCTGCAACAGTAATTATTCATCAAGACCCAGTTTCAGTTGTGCCTGCTGAAATGAAAAAGCAGAAAAATTAATCAGAAATAGCTTTTATTGTCTATTGTTAGATATCTGTTAAGACTCTATAATAACGAAAAGTTAATAAATTGGAGTTATTTAATATGATAAAAAAAATAGGTATTTTAACCAGTGGTGGCGATGCTCCAGGAATGAACGCAGCTATTCGTGGTGTAGTTAGAACTGCATTGGCAGAAGGGCTAGATGTTTTTGGTATCTATGATGGTTATATGGGTCTTTGTGAAGATCGCATTGTTCAACTAGAACGTTCAAGTGTGTCAGATATTATTACTCGTGGTGGCACATTTCTTGGTTCGGCTAGATTTCCAGAATTTAAAGATAAAGCTGTAAGACAAAAGGGCATTGCTAATTTGAAAAAGCATCAAATTGATGCTTTAGTTGTTATTGGTGGTGATGGTTCTTATATGGGGGCAATGCGATTGACTGAAGAAGGTTTCCCATGTATTGGTTTACCAGGTACTATTGATAATGATATTCGTGGCACTGATTATACTATTGGTTATTTTACTGCGCTTAGCACTGCTGTTGAAGCTATTGATAGATTACGCGATACTTGTTCTTCACATAACCGAATTTCAGTAATTGAAATTATGGGACGAGACTGTGGCGATCTAACCTTAAATGCCTCAGTTGCTGGTGGGTGTGAGTTTATGATTATTCCTGAGGTTTCATATACTAAAGAAGATCTAATCGAAGAGATTAAACTCGGCTTTGCTAAAGGTAAAAAACATGCGATTGTGACTGTTACCGAGCATATGTGTGATGTTAAGCAACTTGCTGCAGACATTGAAGCAGCAGTCCATCACGAAACACGGGCAACAGTATTAGGGCATGTTCAACGAGGCGGTTCACCGGTTCCTTATGATCGTATTTTAGGTTCTCGTATGGGAGCTTATGCCGTTGAATTATTGTTACAAGGTGAGGCAGGTAGAAGCGTAGGTGTACAAAATAATAAATTAGTGCATCATAATATTGTTGATGCTATCAATAATATGAAACGCCCATTTGATATTGATCTATATAATACTGCCAAACGATTATTTTAAATCGTTTATTGTGCAACTAAAGCATAATCTACATTAATTAATATCATTCTGTTTTGCTATAGGTGAGCTGTTAAAGATAAAATCTTAAAACAGTCACCTATTTTTTTCTCTACATGTTTTCCTGTAATAGATTTCAGTTATTATAAAAAATTCTTGGATTTTATTAAGTATGGATGTAATTTATAATCAATTAATTACACATATTATGCGGGTAATTTTATGTCATTACGTTTTTTAGAAGAAAGCAATCGCTTTTATGTTTGTGATGCTAATAATAAAGAAATCGCTGAAATGACTTTTACAAGAGTGGGAAAAGATAAAGCGACTATTAATCATACTTATACCGATCCGACATATCGAGGGCAAGGTATCGCTGATAATTTATTAGAGTTAGTGGTCAAACGTCTACGGCAGGAAAATCGAGAAATTATTCCTATTTGTTCATTTGCGGCGAATAAATTGGTTAGGTAGTCAAATCAAGCGTCATCCAATTATTGCATTGATTTATATTGATATTTTTACTGTGTTTTTATATGCTTTTTTTTGTAAAAGAGTATTCTAGTTACATAAATATGTGATAATGTATGCACATTCACTTTCATTATTCACACTATCGAAAATGGTAACAGAAAAACCGCAAAAAATTCATTCTATTCACGTATTACGTGGTGTTGCGATTATTATGATTGTTTTTAGTCATTGCTTAGGTGTATTTAAAAATAATCATTTAATTACAAATAGTTATTTATTTTCTTTTTTAAATTTATTTGCATTTAATTTCACTACTTTTTTTGTATTAATTGCCGGTTTTTTATTTCAACACTTGACTTACAAATATGATACTAAAGCATACTATTTATCAAAATTTAAGACAGTAGTATGCCCTTATATTTCGGTATCACTTTTTTGTTTTATCTTTTTTCATTATCAGTACTTATCCAATTTGCCATGGTTCTCATCAATTGAGCCTAGTGTTATGAATGCGATAGTTCACATGATGCTAACTGGCACACAGCTTCTACCTTTATGGTTTATGCCAATGATTATCATGATATATTTAATGGGACCACTTTTCTTTTATTGGTCGAAAAAAAAATTAATTGTTGCAGGTTTGATTGCTATGTTTTGGGTTGTGATGTTTACTAAACCAGATTTTACTAAACCGTTTTTAAATTTACTGCATTACGGTCCTATTTATCTAATTGGTATGATGATAAAACAAAATTATGAAACTATTATCAAATCAGTAAAAGATAATTTGTTTTTGATAATATCCTTTTTTTGTTTATGTTTTTTCATTCCATTTGCTTATCGCTATATGACTCATTTGGTTGTAGAAAAGCTATATTATGATACATTACAAAAGATCGTTTTATTTATATTAGCACTTTATTTTTTAGATGGGCTCAATCACAAAGAGAATAAAGGAAAGATTTATAAATTTTTCTCTTATATGGCAAATATAAGTTTTCCCATCTATTTTATTCATGAAATCATTGTGCTACAGCTTGAGCATCTGTTATATATCTCTCCATTAAGCAATATAATTAAAACGGATAATGGTTGGTTAGCATCATTGGGGGCTGTAACTTTTTTAGTCTCTACTTTAGTTATCAGTATTATGATTGCCAACCTAATAAAATTGATTTTCAAAAATAACGCAAAATATCTTATAGGTGGAATTCGCTAAATCACGTTATTTATATATTAGTGCTTTTGTGGTAAAAAAAGAATAATTACTATAGTGAGAATAATCGTTCGCTTTTTTAATATATTCAAAATATCAATTAATTTTGAAAAAATTATTGAAAATACTAGGGTTTTTATATTTACATCAAATGCAGCGAACAAAAGGATTTGAACAAATAAAAAACAAACGAGAGGAAAATTGAAATTAATGCTTGCACGAATTTTTAAAGTCCCTATAATGCGCATCCACTGACACGGCGTCAGCGAAAAGCTGAGGCAAGTTAGTGAAAAATTAAGATCAAAAATTTTGAAAAAAGATCTTGACGAATAAAAAAGGTTAGCGTAGTATACGCAACCCTTGAGACAGCGAAGTAAATTAACGGAAAGTTAGTTGATTTAAAAAAGCTGTTAGCTCTTTAAAAATAAGAAACAGACAATCTGTGTGGGCACTTGCGAGACAAAAGATTAAAGTCTACGGACTAAAAAATTAAGTCTTGATAAGTGACACTGAAGATTCATTTGAATATGTCAGAGACAGTTATCGAGCATCAAACTTTAAATTGAAGAGTTTGATCATGGCTCAGATTGAACGCTGGCGGCAGGCTTAACACATGCAAGTCGAACGGTAACATGAGTGCTTGCACTTGATGACGAGTGGCGGACGGGTGAGTAAAGTATGGGGATCTGCCGAATGGTGGGGGACAACAGTTGGAAACGACTGCTAATACCGCATAAAGTTGAGAGACCAAAGCATGGGAC